>JBKHBQ010000295.1:0-4717 GCA_046542305.1 Bacteroidales bacterium | reverse complement strand
GGTCGATCCCCGGATAAACTCCCGCAGGAATGACAAAGCGGGTCCAGAGGTTCATGCCGTTGTCGGCCTGCTTCATTTCCTCGTCGGTAAGGTTTTCGAAATTGCGGTATTTTTCCCTGAGCACATTCCTGGCGCTGTCGCGTTGCGCGTTGGGCGGCATCTCCTTCACGTAATCGCTCAGAATACATACCTGTGCCACGCCACCGTTTCCGGCAAGCTTCTCGAGCATGTCATCCGTGAGGTTTCTGGGGCTGTCGCACACCGCCCGTGCAGATGAGTGAGAAGCAATCACCGGCGAAGTGGAAAGAGCCAGCACATCATAAAAACTGCTGTCGGAAATATGCGAAACATCGATCATCATCCCCAGCCGGTTCATTTCCCTTACAACGTCTTCACCGAAATTGCTCAGTCCGTTATGTTCGGTGGTGTCGGTGGAAGAATCGCAAATGTCGTTGTTGGCCGAATGGCAGAGGGTGATGTAACGCGCGCCACGGTTGTAAAAATGTTCGATAAGCGAAAGGTCTTTTCCGATGGCATAGCCGTTTTCGATGCCGATAAAAACAGCGCGTTTCCCCTGCTTTTCGAGTTTGAAGGCTTCTTCGGGCGATCGTGCAATGGCGGCTAGCTCAGGATGCCTTTCCACAGTGGCATATACGGAGTCGAAGATCATTTCGGCCCGTTCGAAAGCCTGCCGGTTGGCAGAATCGTTCCGTTGGCGCTGCCCGAGGAAAACGGCGAAAAACACGCCATCCAAACCGCCTTCCTTCATCCTTGGAAAATCTACACGGCTGCCGTGGTCGTGCGGATCGTGCCGCCTGGAAAGATCGAAATCCTGACGGGCAAACCACAGCGGTGTATCGGTATGCGAATCAACGGTAAATACTTTTTGGTGAATTTCAAGGGCGCGGTCGGTAAGTTTCTGTTCTTGCGAGCGATCATCGCAGCCCCAGAACATCGAGGTTAACGCAATCAGTAAAAAAAATTTGATTTTCATGGTTCGTACAAATGAGTGGACATTCTGTTAGCAGGGCTCAAAATTAGAAATATTTGCAGAACCATCCGGTGGTTTATTCACCAGTTATGAACAGCTCGAGCGTGATAAGGTCGTTTACCAGATGCATGCCCAGCTTTTCGAAAAACGTGCCCGAGCCGTACATTACATTCCAGCGGGTGCGGTCGATTTCCATCATACCCTGAACGAACAATTTGCTTTCGGTATTCCAGCCCGCCACCACATCAAAGGTTATTTCATTGGTGATGTCTTTCATGGTGAGATTTCCGGTGATCCGGTAATTGGGCTTTCCGGGATGACCTTCATTGATCTGCTCAACATTGCTGATCTGGAATTCCGCTTCGGGAAAATTGTCCACCTCAAAAAAATCCGCCGATTTCAGGTGATCGATCAGCACCTTATTCATGGAGGCATCACTGATATCAACACACGAAATGCTGTGCATATCAATCACAAAACGGCCGCCAGTAATCTTACCGTCATCGATACTGATTTCCCCCTCTTTGAGCCGGATGGAGCCATTGTGATTGTTGCCCAGGTTTCTGCCGGTCCATTTTACGCGGCTGTCATCAACTGATACTTTCACCTGTTTTTTCCCGTGATCCAGATCCTGTTCAAGATATTCACCAAGGGTAAATTCGTTGGCGGTGTAGAGCGGAAGATCAGCCTTTTCCCAACCTTCGATTCCGCCTTCGAGTTCGTAAACCTCCTCAAATCCTTCATCAACAAGTTTTGTGTAAGCCGATGCGGCGGCCAGATAATCATCACTTTGTCCGTAAACCACAACAGGCCTGTCCTTTCCTGCTATTTCCTTCACCTTTCCGGTGAAAGCCACTTCATACACACAAAAGTTTTCCGCATCAGGGATATGTCTCTGGTTAAAATAATATTCGGGCAATACGTCGATGATCAACAGATTTTTATTGACATCCTTTCGCTCTCTCAATTCCTGCGGGCTGATTTTCTTTCTTTGGTTCTTTATCATAACATTAGGTTCTTTTACGTTTCTTCATTCTAACAATTGATGTGCTGATAGGTTTATTTAAGTGAGATTGTATTATCAGCCAGCCCGCATAAAGCTATCTTTAAAGAAAAAAATTACAAAAATTTAACACCCTTCACTAACAGATTCTATCAAAAAACCACCGGTTGAATTCCAACAGATTAACCTGCAAACTCGCAGCAATTCATGCATTGGCGGGTATAATGCATCCGGCGCAAGGCCTTCTCAGATTGTATTCTTTCAAAAAAATTCTTATCTTTGCACAGAATTTGTTCGCGGGGTCACATATGAAAACAGGGGTTCTGCCTATGGAACCCCAAAGCTTTAAAGCACCCAATAAACGGCCGGAAGTCCGTTTCCAAAGCCCGCACAAAATATTACCTCGCTTGAATAATTACAGCATAAACTATTGTGACCGGATATGAAAGTAAAGAACATAACTAAAGTTGCTATCAGCATTAGCTCCCACAGGATTTTGCAAACGTTCCTGAGGGAAAATCCGAAAATGAGAGAAATATTCACCCATGCCCGCAATTATGACGAAGCCCTCGAAAATGTAAAGGCATGGGTTTTTTCATTCCTCAACCAGCGAAAAGATGCCCTGGCTTTTTACCGTGAAGAAAAAACGGGACGTGCCGCATTCGAAAAACTACAGTGGCAGGAAATGGCTGCCATAAGAATTCTCGACTACATCGATCACGACGGCCGTACATTTGAAGATCTGAATCTTGGCGGAGCCAAAATCAATAACCATCCGTTCCTGCACCTCTGGCTGGCCGTGAAACACGGGAAAGGTGGGGCCACCGAGGATTATTTCACCGATATACTTGAACTGTTCAGGCAATTTTCCGGCCGCAACCAGCGCATAATGCCTGATCGCGAACAGATCAAAGAATGGATGGACCGCCATCCCTCAGGACTCGATCCCGAAATCATCAGGATCAGGGAAGCCAATAAAGCAAGAATCCTGAGAAGCATCATCAAACGAATCGACAAGGGTGAGGTTAAAAGCAAACGCTATACCTTCGAAGCCGGACTTACCGATTCCCAAAAGTATGAGCAGGCACTGCAATGGTGGAACACCTCGCACTTCCACCTTAAATTTGCCGTCCGTACGCCGGAGCTTTTAAACGAAATGCTCGACTACTCCCTTAACCAGCAAACCCTGGACGCCCTTGACAGTGCGCGAAAAAAAGGAATTCCGTTCTTCGTAAATCCATACTACCTGTCACTGCTTAATGTCGACACACCCTCGTTTGCCAAGGGTGCTGATCAGGCCATCCGTGATTATATTTTTGTTAGCGAGGATCTGATCGACGAGTTCGGCGACATTGTAGCCTGGGAAAAGGAAGACATTGTGGAACCGGGCAAACCAAATGCCGCAGGATGGATCCTCCCTTCGCAGCATAATGTACACCGGCGATACCCTGAAGTGGCCATACTAATCCCCGATACTGTGGGACGTGCCTGTGGCGGATTGTGCGTTTCGTGTCAACGGATGTACGACTTCCAGAGTGGCCACCTGAATTTCGACCTCGACAGGCTGATGCCCAAGGAAAGCTGGCCCGACAAACTGAAACGCCTGCTTACCTACTGGGAAACCGATGCGCAATTGCGCGACATTCTCATTACTGGCGGAGATGCACTGATGAGTACTGACAAATCGCTAAAAATGATTCTCGACCAGGTGTATGAAATGGCCGTACGAAAAAAGAAAGCTAACGAGCAACGGCCGTCAGGCAGCCAGTATGCCGAAATGTTGCGCATAAGGCTCGGAACGCGCCTGCCGGTATATCTGCCACAACGCATTACTGAAAACCTGCAGGAGATCCTCAGGGAATTTAAAACCAAGGCATCGAAAATCGGGTTCAGGCAGTTCGTTATCCAAACACATTTCGAATCGGCCATGGAGATTACCCCTGAGGTAAGAACCGGCATCGAAAGGCTGATTGCCGCCGGATGGATCGTAACCAACCAACAGGTGTTCACCTCTTCCGCCGCAAGGCGAGGACATACGGCCAAACTCAGGCAGGTGCTCAACGATATTGGTGTGATTACCTATTACACCTTTTCGGTGAAAGGGTATCAGGAAAATAAATTCAATTTTGCCACCAATGCACGGGCTATACAGGAGCAGCGTGAAGAAAAAACGATCGGCGAAATTCCTTCGGCCTATTACGAATCCATCAGGAAATTCCCTGATCACGCCGAAAAAATGGTTGACAACATCAATAGCCTCAGAAAAAAAACCGGACTGCCTTTCCTGGGCACCGACCGAAATGTTATCAACCTGCCCGGCGTTGGAAAAAGCCTGAGCTTCCGTACCATTGGCATTACTTTCGATGGCCGCCGTATCCTGGAATTCGATCACGATCCCAACCGCAACCACAGCCCTATCATCGACGAAATGGGCAAGGTTGTGATCATCGAATCCAAATCTATCGCCCAATACATGAGGCAACTTCACAACATGGGCGAGAACCTGTTGGAATATGAAAGCTTGTATGGATATTCCATCGGCGCCACCGAACCACGCATCCCGATTTATGCCTATCCAAAATACGATTTCGAGTCGACCGAAGAGTTGACCAACTTCGAAATGCTCGAAAAAACAGACGTCGAAAGGTAATTATGGGATGATGTGACGAAACTTTTGTGTAAGCTGATTTTTCAATCATCGCAATGTTTGAAGATGGAAAATC
>JBKHBQ010000294.1:0-4742 GCA_046542305.1 Bacteroidales bacterium | reverse complement strand
TTATCTTTCCGTGATTTGTTCTTTCAGGTTCGGCGTAACATGGCTTTGGTAATTCCCGGCGCTGTTGGAATAGATAAAGTACGCTTCCATATCAGGATGCCTTTCCAGAAATTCCAGTGCTTTTTCCAGCCCCATCACCATAAAAGCGGTGGCATATGCATCGGCAATGGTGGCGCTGTCGCTGACCACGGTGGCCGAAAGCAGGGAATGCTGCACAGGATAGCCGGTTTTCGGATCGATGGTATGCGAATATTTCATCCCGTCAACTTCATAAAATTTCCTGTAGTTGCCGGAGGTAGCTACTGCGCGATTGGAAATTTCGATGGTGGCCCGCAGTTCACGTTCTGATGTGGCTTCCGCTGCGGGTTTCTCAATGCCTACCACCCATGGCGAATCACCCGGTTTCGTTCCTTTTGCAAGTACTTCCCCGCCAATATCCACAAGATAATTGCTGATGCCCCTGCTTTCCAGAAAACCACCCAACAGATCGACGGAATACCCCTGGGCAATGGCGTTGTAATCGATCTGGATGTCCGTATTGGATTTGCTGATCTTCCCGTCCGATAATGTCACTTTGCGATAGCCAACCAGAGGAAGCAGGCTGTCGACGATGCGCTGGTTCATATTTTGCCGGTTTTTAAACCCAAACCCCCACGCATTAACCAGCGGACCTACTGTAATGTCAAATGCTCCTTCGGTATCCTCTGAGATCCGTTGCGCAATTTTGAATATTTCGATGAAGTGCCTGTCAGGAACCACTCCGGGTTCATTACGATTGATGCGCGAAATTACCGACTGATCCACCCACACAGAGGCTGAAAGGTCGAATGCCCTGAGCAGGGAATCGATTTCGGATTGGCTGACCAGGGTGTCAGCGGCGAAATAGGTTACGGCATAGTAGGTGCCTTGTGCTTCGCCGATGAACTGAATTTTTTGCGTTGCCTGGTCCGGCTCACAGGCAAAAAGCAATATAACCGGAATAAAGAAAATGAAGAATCTTTTCATGTAGAGTTGTTTACGACTTCATTACTTTTTATTGTTGCAAGGGTTTACGGCTACAGCGCCAAAAATGGAAGCGAATTCGAATAACTCCTGCGGGATATGGCTGCAGGAATACAGCGGGTCATTAGGATTGGCACACTGGCGGTCGCGGTTTGCCGACCACATCGAAAGGCGGCCGATCTTCTTTTCGACGGCCCATGCGGCCACATCCATTGCATCTGTTCAGCATATACGGAAGGTCCGGTGGCGCTCCCTTTTAAAATGCTGATTTTTATGACCAAGCCCGTGTTGGAAAGGATGGTGCCTGTAGAATCCCTTGCGACGGCCTGGTAAGAAAAAGCCCCGGGAATCTGCCCGTTGGAAACCAGCAAAATACTGCACAAGACAATGGTGGCAAATAAAGTTTTCATATATTCACTTAATATCCGGCCAACCTAAAATTGACGTCTCATATTGATCGTTGATGCCAAAGATAGATTAAAATCCATAAACCTCTGAAATCTTTTGTAAAGCTGGGAATATCTCATATTTTCATAAAAATACTTTTTTTGCAAAAGCTTTTGAACTTTTATCGCGTTAAAGCTTTTATTGTTTTTATGTATAAAAATCAAACTCAAACAAAGATGAAAAAACTGACAAAGCTTGTTTTACTGGCTGCGTTCCTGATTCCTATCCCGGTATTGGCGCAGCAAAATTTTTCACCATCCGGGGATGTGATGGTGATCACGGCAAAGGACATCGCCGATTTTACCATTGTGGATTCTGACGGTCAGACGTGGAATCTTTACGAACAGCTCAACAACGGGAAAACAGTCGTGCTCGACCTGTTTTTTACCACTTGAAGTGCCTGCCAGGCATATGCCCCAATTTTAGAAGAGGTATATGTCAAGTGGGGTGAAGGTGAGGAGGAAGTCCTGATGTGGGGACTGTCGCCTTACGACGATAATGAGCAAATCAATGCATACAAGCAATCCAACAACATCACCAATCCCTGTGCAGGAACCGAAGGCGGAGGGCCACAGGCCATTGCGCGTGTAATCGACGGCCAGACTTTCTATGGCTATCCTTCATACTGTGTGGTGTGTCCGGATAAAAAACTCAACTTCGGGGTGTGCCTGCCTCCAACGGTGGAATGTTTCGACGGATTTATCACGGATTGTATCCCGACCTCAGTTGAAGAAACCGCTCAGACCGAACCGGAAATGGGTATCTTTCCAAATCCTGCAGGAGAATGGGTCACTATTTCGGCATCCGTAAAAGGAAATGTGTCGATTGAGATCATCGACCTGTTGGGTTCGGTGAAAAAACAAACCACCCTTGAAGCTTTCGGGCAACTGGATCAGGCCATGTATGTGGGTGATCTTCCGCAAGGATTGTATCTGGTAACCCTCAATGCAGGGGATCAAAGATTGGTTAAAAAGCTAAACATCCGGTAGCAGGCGAATTTCGGTTTTTCCTTCGACTCTAATTTACGCTGCTTCTAAATTATGGAGCAATGTATGTAATTATATCTGTATTTTTATATTTTTACAATGAATTATCAATTAAAAATACAGATTCTTATGAGAAAACGATTACACCTCCTTCTTTTGGTACTATTTGCCGGGGGCTTGCTTTCACAGGTTGTGGCGCAGACCGGGCCGGAGTTGATCGAAAGAAAAATGAATTCATCCTTGGTAAAGGTTGCCGATGATATTGGCGATTTTACCATCACCGATTCCGACGGAGTTACGCACAACCTCTACGACGAGTTGGATGCCGGCAACACAGTATTTATCGACCTGTTTTTTACCACTTGAAGTAGCTGCCAGGCATATGCATCACTTATCGAAGATGTGTATGTCAATACCGGCTCCGGCGAGGAAGGAATCCTCTTTTGGGGCCTGTCGCCAAGCGACAACAACCAGCAAATTAACACCTACAAAGCACAGAACGGCATTACCCATCCCTGTGCGGGAACAGAGGGCGGCGGCCCTGCAGCCAAAGATGTGGTGATTGCGGGACAAAACTTCCTGGGCTATCCTACCTACTGTGTGGTGTGCCCTGATCGAACACTTTATTTTGACATTTGCTGGCCGCCTACCGAACAATGTTTTTACCCGTACTTCGATATGTGCACGCCGCCAATTATGGCCGGCTTTTCAGCAAGCGATTACGATATTTGTGAAGGCCTTGAAGTACAATTCACCGACGAATCCACAGGTGATATTACTTCATGGGAGTGGACATTTGAAGGCGGAACACCAGAAACCTCCACCGAGGAGAATCCGACTGTAATGTACACGGCACCGGGAGAATACGATGTTTCACTTACCGTTTCGGATGGAACCAACTCCAATACCATCAGCAGTGAAGATATTATGCTGGTTTTTGCTTTGCCGCAGGTAACGATTCCTGCCAATGATACGGCATGTATCGAGTGGGAGCCGTTCGCACTGACCAGCGGCATGCCCGAAGGAGGTGAGTATTCCGGAACAGGTGTGGAAAGCGGCATGTTCGATCCTGAGGTTGCAGGAATGGGAATGCACATCATTACCTATTCCTATACAGACGACAATGGCTGCGAAAACGAAGCCCAGCAGCAGATGTATGTTACTTCCTGTGTGGGAATGGAAGAAATCAGCAGCGAATTACTGGAAGTTTTTCCGAATCCTGCCTCTGGAAAATTCTTTGTGAAAACAGGCGCTGAAGGTGTATATCGGCTTCAGTTGATGAGCATTGGAGGGCAGTTGGTTTATGAAACAACCATTGAAGAATCGGCTGAAATTGTCCTGCCGGAACTGGGGTATGGAATTTATTTATTGAAAATTTTCAATGAAAATTATAACTTTGTCAGAAAACTGAGCATTACACGTGAGTAATTAGTTGTATTTCTTGAGCGAAGTCAATTAAGAGAAAAGCCCTGCAGGTATTACACCTCAGGGCTTTCTGTTATTCTGATAATTTTAATTTACCTGATCAGCAGTTTCCGGTGATCAACCTGTTCCTTATCCTGCACCACCACCTGGTAAAAACCTGCAGGAAGTCCGGAAATGTCCATCCGGATCAGTTCACCGGAGGCTCCTTTTATGGATTCAATCAACATGCCTGTGCTGTTGAAGATTCTGATGGTAACAACTGTATCGGACTGGCTGAGTGCAATATTCAATTCTGATGTCGCCGGATTGGGAAACATATTGTAGATGATGGCGTCATCCTGTCGAGCGGCTTCATCAATTCCGGTAAAGATCAGCGGCAGCATGGTAAAGTTCACCGGGATCGTAATTTCGGGATTCACCACATCATTGCTCGAAATTACCACCTGGGCGGTCATCAGTGTATCTTCCATGATGGCCTTCAGACGCACGAACATGGTGTCGGAGTCCAGTGGCCCTGTTGTGCCGAATGAGGGTTCGAGCAGTTCGAACCAGCGGGGCGGGGGAGTGGTGGCAAGGTCGTACACAACTATCTTGTCGTTTCCGTCGCCAGGCAGGGTGTTGCTTTGATTCAGCGCTACAGCTACCAGTTTGTTTTCTTCCCAGTTGCGTGTAATGGCAATGCCTGCGGGAATGTCCGGATCGGCAGGATCGCCGCTCAGGTTAACGCCTTCAAATTCCACGCCGGTAGCTCCCCCTGTATTCGGGTTCAGCCGTATTGCTTTGATCATGGAATCCTGCGTGTTGTAATAAGCCCAGAGGTAAGGGCCGCCCGGCGACCAGCGGTCCCACGACAATCCGCGGATCTCGTATGGCGTCACATAA
>JBKHBQ010000293.1:0-4794 GCA_046542305.1 Bacteroidales bacterium | reverse complement strand
GCATCGTTCGGGTCGCGTTCCACACTGGCATTTTCGCTCAGGCGGAACTGTGCCCTGTAAAAATATTCACCGGCAGACAGTTTAAGCTTCAGCAGGTTTTCGTCGGTTTCGATGCTGTTTTTAAGGAAAGGCTGAGTATCATGTACGCGGTCGTCGTTGGTCAGGCCAATGGAACCGCCGCCCGGAGCCGCCTCCACAAAAAAGCCCTGCATGGCGGGTATTTTTCCGTTTACGCCGTCGGTTTTGTTGGAAGCATCCTTAAAAAATTCATAGCCGGCACCGCCCGCTTTGTTTTGATTGTAAACATAGTAATAGTCGGCGGCCAGATTGGTTTTATCGAGCAATGTCCAGTCGATGGCCGAGGGGTAAGGATTCCCGGCAAGGTTCCAGCCCTGCCCGCCATCCGCTGTGTAGGTAAGCGTCAGGGTTTGATTTCCTGTATTCGGCGTGCCGGAAAATGTTTTGGCAAGGCCCGCCCTGTCGGCATAGGCTACCAGGTATCCGAGTCCCTCTTCAAATTCGGGATCGGTAGAGGGGGAGCCGAAACTTTCATTCAGTGTGCCGTCTCCGTTTTTGATGTTGATCCAGCGGTTGTCGCCGGTCACCGTTTCGCCCCAGCGATAGAAATCCACGCCGGCTTCGCCGGTACCCGAAGAAAAATCGATAAACTGATCGGTGATATTCTGATCCTGAACCGGCGAGGAAAGGAAATGCCAGTCCCAGCCTGTGGTGAGGTAGCGCTCAATATTAACTGTACCGGAAACATTACTTTTCGTGATTAAGGAGCCGGTTTCTCCCTCAACGGATCTTACGGTTAGTATACCCGCAGCTTTCGCGTCTTTTGCTGCCGCAACTGAAAAATCGTTTTCAACTGTCACATCTTTTGAAGAAGGAATCTCAACAACTGCATCGGCAGCTATTGCAAAGTACCCAAATTGGGTATGACTATTACCTCCGATCGATTGAAGCGAAGACCCTGTAAACGTTATCAGCCTGGAGTGATGAGTCAAGGTTCCGTTGTCAGTAAAATCTCCTTCAATTTGCAGGTCGCCTCCTGAAGTAGTGGAAAGTGCAAATTCAGTTGCTGCATTAATTACCAAATCACCCCGTACATGATAAAATTTATCTCCGCTTAACCGAACGGGATTTGAAGTTTCGATTACCACATGAAACGGAACTCCCTGCCCACTTTGATGGTTGGATGTCCATTCAGCTCCAACGGCATAATCACCACCTGTGGAATATTTCAGGATAGCATTTTCTTCATAAGTTGGAGGATTGGAATTTACGAAACCACCTGGCTTAATATTCAGAATACCAGTAACAGAAGCTGATGTTCCAAAATCAACTCCTCCCGAAATCTCCACATCATTAAAAGCAACGGCTCCTGAAACCAATGCGTTACCTGCAAAATTTACCACTCCCGACCCGGCGGAAAAGGTTCCACTGTTTATGAAAAATCCTCCGTCTGAAACAGTCAGTATTTCACCAAATTTCGATGAGCTGCCGTTTAGTGAACCCTGTGAAGTAATATTCAGATATTTTACTTCGGCATTTTGATCAAGCACCATTACATTGGTACTGCTCACAATCTCGATATCGGCCGACGATGAGTCGGGAATTATACCTCCATGCCATGAACCAGCCTGGGACCAGTTGCCTCCTGTAGAAGAATTCGCAACTTTAACGTCAAATTCATAATAAGCATTGTCGCTTTCATCCCAATCAGTAGCATATCCATCATCACCTGCGATTCTTCCCCATGAAGATTCCAGATCGTGATCACTTATGTAAAATACATATTTAACCACTCCCCCGCCTGACAAATCCGTTGAAGGAATCTGACCAATCCAGGTCCGGTTTGGATCAGAATAATGTGAAAAATTGCAACTTTTAACTATTCCGTTGCTTTTTTTTGGTGAGGAATGATCAGTCGTGTAAACGAGGTAAACGTTCTTATTCTGCGTGTCGAAAATGAAATTCACAAACAGATCACAATGAATGCTTCGATTATTTATTGTATTTTTTGCCTCGCCACTAAAAGACATATCCTGTCGCATATATACATTTGCAGAATATCCTGATGGAGCATATGCCATTAATACCGACGGATCGTGACCATTTCCTGATTGAGGAAATAATCCATAGGAAATGCAAATCAGGAAAAGTAATATTACAATCCTTCTCATAACAATTGATTTTGATTAACCCTTTCGCTTTTTGAACCCCGAATATACTAAGATTTTTCTTTTCAAAAGAACAAAACTACCTATATTTTTTTATTGCTATTAGCTGATTTCCAATATTCAAATTCTAAAAAAACTGTATTCCAATTCCCGTAATCCGAAAAAGCATTAATTTTATTTCACCAAGGCTGGAATCTGCAAACAAAATCATAAAAACATATCGAGATGAGAGGAATTTACATTGTAACCATGATTTCATGGCTGATTTTTGCGCCCGGATTCATTTCACCGGCTCAGGGACAACTGGTTAAAGGAGACCTGAAATTCTGGCAGCAGGAAGACTTTCTGGGATTTGATCCGATCGGAGATTGTGAGGCCGCTACCGGCGACATCAGTTCGGTGTATGCACGGATGCAGGATGGAAAACTGCTTTTGCGCGTTACGTTCGATGATATGGTGAAACGCAGGCATAACCTTGTAGAACAGGATTATTTCGAAACCGGATCGCCGGAGATCGATATCAGGCTTACCCGCCATTCGGACAGAACGGAAGTTTTTCATCAGACCCTCGATCTGAAATCAAAAGAGATCAACACCAAAAATATATATTGCCTACGAACACCCGCCTTAAACCTTTGGGAGGCTGAAATCGCGCTCCCCGCAGGAATATCGCGTGAGGAGTTGGAGTTCGGCATTGTGGTGAAGCAGTACGGAAAAGTGGTGGATTATTTCCTTTCGGACGGCAAAAGCAGCGATGCGGAAGGCAATTGCGCATTTGTACATCACGGCAATCAGGGCATCACCTACACCGAAGTCTTCTATGGCAGCCCCGGAGGGCAAAGCGGCCTGGAAGGCAGCGGCTTCGACGAGGTTCTGCAGGTTCACGAAGCTACCAATGTTCCCGGAAACTTCCATATGTCGGGTACGTTGATGCCGGCAGCTCAGTGGCACAATCCTGAATTCAACGACTGGCTTCACACGCTGGCCGGAAACGGGCTGATCGAGATGATGACTTCCGCGCTGGGACAGCACATCATGCCCTTTCTTCATAACAACATGAACGACTGGTCGGTGGATATCGAATGCGATATGGTGGAATTCCAGTACAACTATGTGCCGCGGACAGCCTGGGTGCCCGAACGCGTGTGGCTGGCTCCGGGCAGCTATCCGGATGCCGGTGTGACCGACTGGCTGGGTGACAACTGGACCCAGCACGGCGTGTGGGGCGTAGTGCTCGACGACAGTCCGCACCTGAACGGATACGACAACCGCAAAATCCACTGGATGAACAACGGAATGGGTATCGATCTGCGTGTGATCCCCATCAACAATTCCTTTGTAGGCAACATGCACTACAGCGCCGACGGGGCCAAAAACCAGATCGCCGGCATGGGGCAGTACAACATTTGCGTGTATGGAACCGACTGGGAGGTGGCTGCCGAAATGAACGAACACGACGGCACCTTCTTCCTCGACAACTATGAAAATGTGCTCTGGTGGTGCCACGACAATTATCCCGGCGTAAATGTCTGGAAACTGGTGGATGCTATGCAAAACCCGGATTTCAACGGAACCGGCGCCGACATCACACCCGGAACCTACGGCCTGCTGGGCGGACCCGACGGCTACGGCGGCAGCAACAACAGTTGGTACACCCAATGGGCTGCCACCCCGTCGCATTCTGATTTTCATGATCCGAAATGGACCTACGGCTACATATGGGACGACGCCCACAACAACCTGCTTTCGGCACCCAACAACAACCTCGCCCAGCTTGGCTGGTACATCCTGATGATCAACCTGCACGAAACGGGCTGGCACGACGGCGGCTCCGTTGCCGGCTGGGAGCACCGCTATTCATCGCACATGAAAAACGCAAATGTATATGCCGAAGCCGCCCGATGGGCCGACGGGCAGTACCAGGCGCCGGTGGCGTGCTTTTTCAGCGATATCGATCGTGACGGTGTGGACGAAGTGGTGATCCACAACCAGCACATCTTTGCCGTATTCGAAAGCATCGGCGGTAAGGTTAACTGGATGTTTTACAAGGATGGCTACGGAAATGCACATTCTGTGGTGGGTTCCGACATGGCGTACTGGTCGGAAACCGACGGCGACTACAACGAAAGCTCCAACAACCACGTGGCTGCCCTTTCGGATGTGTACCCTTATCAGCAGGATGCCGTTTACGACATCGACATCATTCAGAGCTCGGGCGATACGGTGATCGTGGAGCTTTCGCAGTGGGGCGTGAAAAAACGCATCGAACTGACGGAAGGCCTAAACTTCCTGGATGTGATGTATGATTTCTACGGAAGCGATGGTTATGTTAAATCCGGTTTTTCGCCGGGATTGCTGGACCTGATCTGGTCAGGGAAAGATCACGTGCAGCGCCTGTGGGGCGATTACGGATCGTACTGCGGACAGCGAAATTCTTCATCCGGTGCTTCGGTGGCGCTGGTGCTGGGCAACGGCGGCGCACAGCACAACACCCAGTTCGAGGGTACACTGGTGCTGGGAGACGAAATCAAAGGGTACAACCGGTTTAAAACCCGCCTGTTCGCAGGATATACTTCCGATCCCGCCGGCACCACGGTTCCTGAGCTTA
>JBKHBQ010000292.1:0-4795 GCA_046542305.1 Bacteroidales bacterium | reverse complement strand
TGGATCGTGTATAACATTCCTGCAAAGGATACAGAACTCGAAGAGATCATTCCCAAGCAAAAAACCCTCGACAACGGCGCCATACAAGGGCGCAACGATTTCGGGAAATACGGCTACGGCGGCCCGTGTCCGCCAAAGGGAGAAAGCCACCGCTATTATTTTCACGTATTTGCCCTGGACCGGAAACTCGGTCGGGAAGACGGCGCCAGCAGGGATGCCCTGCTCGATGCCATCGATGGGCATGTGATCGAAAAAGGTGAATATATGGGAACATACAGGCGACAATAATTGTCCTCTGCTGACTTTTCATTCCGTCGCTACCCACATGGAGTTAATTCAACACACTGTGGAATACCTTTCGCAGTGACAAAGCATCTGAGGATTTTAGAAACGGTTCTCTGAACCGATACGGTAATTTCCGGCTGGAAGATGATAAAATTTTGATATACCTTATATTCGGTAATCGATTATTTCCTAACTTGGCGCCCGGTAACCAACGATAATAATCATTATGCAAACACCTGACCAGCGGATCGATCCGGTGCCGCCAAGAGCGCGGATTGTTTCACTCGACCTCCTGCGCGGCATTGCCGTGCTCGGCATCCTGATCATGAATATCCAGGGCTTTACAATGATCGGTGCGGCTTACATCAATCCGGATGCATATGGCGATCTGACCGGCCTTAACAAATGGGTGTGGATCGTTTCGCATGTATTGGCCAGCGAAAAATTCATGTCGATCTTTTCGATGCTGTTCGGGGCAGGGGTGGTTCTGTTCGCCGAAAATGCCCTTGCCAAAGGCCGGAAAGCCGGTTCGCTTCACTACCGGCGCATGTTCTGGTTGCTGGTTTTCGGGCTGCTACATGCCTACCTGATCTGGTACGGCGATATCCTCGTAGCATATAGCCTGTGCGGGATGTTTGTTTATCTGTTCAGAAAAAAAAGGCCGGTGCAACTGATCGTGCTGTCTGCGATTTTCTTTGTGATACCCATGCTGCTGATGACCGGCTCCGGCTTTACCACGGATTACTGGCCGCAGGAATCCATCGATGCCAATATGGAACAGTGGAAACCTGACGCCAAAACTGCTGCTCATGAGGTGGAAGTCATGCAGGGTGGTTGGTTGGAGCAGATGGAGGTTCGTGTGGAAAAAGCTGTATTTATGCAAACCTTTCTGTTTTTGTGGAATGTGTTCTGGCGCGTAACTTCCATGATGCTGCTCGGAATGGCTTTGTTTAAGCTGGGAATCCTGGCGGCTACCCGCAGCCGGAATTTTTACCTGCGGATGGTCTTACTGGGCCTCATTCCCGGAATCCTGCTTTCTTCCTGGGGTGTGCACGAAAATTTCAGCCGCGGCTGGCCCATGTTTTACTCGATGTTTTTTGGCAGCCAGTTTAATTACCTGGGGAGTGTATTTACCGCATTGGGATATATCGGAATTGTTATGCTGATTGCGCGCTCGGGTTGTTGCAACGGCTTTAAAATAATTTTCTCCGCCGTAGGGCGCATGGCCTTCACCAACTACATCCTCATGTCGCTCATCTGCATGTTTGTTTTTTATGGCAATGGACTGGGATTGTTCGGGGAAGTATCGCGTGGCGAACAATTGCTGTTTGTGGCAGGTATATGGATTGTACTTCTGGTCATTTCGCCGCTGTGGCTGAAATCCTACCGCTTTGGTCCGCTGGAGTGGCTGTGGCGTGTACTCACCTACTGGCATCTTCAGCCGATGAAAAGAGAACACAGTTGAATGGTGGGATTCAGGCGCGCAACCAGCGAAGAGCTTCTTTCTTATCGCTGAAAGTTTTGGCCATGACTCCTCTGTTGGCAGCTACCGTTTCGAAAAAATTGCCAGACGATTTCAGCGATTCATCCCGGGCCTGGAGCACCGCGTGACGGGTTCCGGCAGGAAAGGATTCGGCGAGAGCCGATGTAACCATGTATATATCCAGGGTGGAGGTTTCTATCTCCGCCTGGCGGATGTCGAGCAACAGCCGGTAAATCCGGTTGGCTTTTACGGCCTCAGAGCTTTTTATAAGAGCTTCATATCCTTGTGTTCCGTCCCAGGAGCCGGTTACGGTGAGCAGGATTACATCCTCAAGTATGGATACGTTAATGGCCATCGTCTTTTGCCTGAAAACACATACAAGATTACGAAAAAAAATTCTGTGTGTCAATACTTCACCGCATCATTAACATTTAATTGGTTAAGTAAATCATTGTTTTCTCCTTATTTTTGTGGCCGGATAAAAATGTATCGACATGGAACAGCAAAAATTTCCCCGCGGGCACTGGATGAGCATTGGCCTGGCCCTCGGACTGGCACTGGGATTCATTGCCGGTTACCTGATCTGGAAATTAACTGGCATCACCACCACCGCCCTGGCCATCGGGCCGACCACCGGGCTGATTATCGGAGCCATCGCCGGCACCATACTCGAAAAACGCAACAAACACCGCCGCCGGCCTATGACAGCCGTAGAGCAGGCTCGTAGCCGCAAGGTGCTCTGGCTTACCGTGATCGCCATGCTGATGCTGCTGGTGGTATCGCTGATGCTGATCCTGAAAAATCAGAACTGAAGCCTCCGGATCAGTTCACCTGCGACACGATGGCCACGTAGTTTTTCCCGTATTTTTTGGCGCATTTCGGGCAGGTGGTGTACCACATAAACCATTTCCCGATGTCGAAACCTTTTGATGCGGCGCTTTTTCTGAAATCTTCGCTCCATTTACCGGTATCGCTGTACGGGCCTTCGTACACCCTGCTGTAGAACTCGCCGCTGAGTTTAACGTTTTCAGCATCCGGCACCTCGCGGTCCACACACAGATACAACTCCATATTCCACTTTGAAGTATGGTCGGACAGGCACAGCCAGTCGGGCATTTCCGCACCGGCAGCACGAACCTTCCGGTCGAGGCGCTTCATCACCTTACCGAAATTCATTGGCATATAAAACAGTGTGAATACACGGTCCTTGATAAATTTTTTGCCTTCCCAGTGGTGAACCTTATCCTGCCAGGGTTCGGGATGAAATTCAGGGCAGCAGATGTCTGTCTGTTTTTGTTGATTTTCCATTGCTCGTCATATTTTTGGTTGGTGAATATGCAGGCAAATTTAATACCTGCCGGTGGATTTTTGTACATCTTTTTATCAGAAAAACCGTGACGTCACAGGTGTTAAATTTAAATCGGGAATGGGTGGGGGCAAATCCCACAAAGGACGGTAGAGTGCGCAGCAGATGGGTCAGTTCGGCGGTGAGTTCCGGGAACAGGTGCAGGGTTTCGATGCTATTTCCTGATGGCAACATACAGGCAGATATACCCCAATCCGCTCAATAGTCCCTGACGGGCAAAGATATTGTCCAGCTTTTCCATTACAGGAATCAGCCACGGATCATTTCCGGCACGGTGACTTTTCAGCGGTACCAGCAGGGTTGAAATGTGAATGCCGCGGCTGTAAGTGAGTTCCAGGCCCGCATTTTTGAGCGCGCGCCGAATTTCATTCGGGGTAAAGGTTTTAAGCCTCAGGAGAGCTTCTTTTTCGCGATCCATGCCGGTCCATTCACGGATATGCCCCGCTGCCGACCGGCGTGCCTGCCGCCATTCCTTCCGGTTGAAAAGCACGGCCAGGTTCCATTTGTTCAGCACCGAAAACATGAATATCCCTCCCGGCATCAGTACCCGCGCGATTTCGGAAAAGGCCTTCTGCCAGTCAGCAATGTGCGAAATCGTTTCGCCCAGTGACACGGCTGCATCAAAGGAGGTGTTTTCAAATGGCAACCGGGTGAGGTCGGCTTCAAGAAAATTCACATGGTTCAGGTGCCGGCATTTTGCGTCAGCCACTTCAAGCAGCTTTTCCGAGATATCCACCCCGAACACCTCCCGTGCTGTTGCCGACAGCCACAGGCTTTGAATGCCCGTGCCACAGCCGGCATCCAGCACACGTCCGGAGAAATGCTTCCGCCGTTTTTCCAGCTCCGATTCGTAAGTATCGTACAAAACACGGTAAAAAGGAATGTCGATGGTGTTGTCGTAATGACGGGCTTTTGCGTTGTAGGAATTTTTTATGTAATGTCCGGGATCGATGTTCATGGTTACGGGTGTTAGGCGTCATACTGCAAATCCGGCGCAACCGACGCAGGTGGAACTGCCGGGCATCACCATCAGCCGCCCAACGGGAATGGGCTTGCCACAGTTGCGGCATGTCCCGAAATCCGGCTCGTCGATCTTTTCCATCGACAGCAGCACGCTTTTTAGCTTTTCCTCTGCATTGCGCAGGGCGGCTTCGTTTACGCTCTTGTTGTTGATCGCGTCCATGCGGCTTACGCGCCCAATGGAATCGTCGGGCGAAACCGGCTGGGTTTCCTCTTTCAGCGCGTGGATCTTCCGTTCCAGCTTATCCTTCTCCTTGTGCAGCCTATCTGCAATCAGGTGCTTTTCCTTTTCGGTCATACGGTTCTTGTTTTTATGCAAAGGTAAAGGAAATGCCCGCGGAATTGTTCAAAATGGGAATAGGGAAAAACAGGAGAATAAGAGAAATTGGGAAAAAGTGAAAAGGGAAAAGGTGGAAAGGGAAAAAGTGAAAAGGGTAAAAAGTGAAAAGGGAAAAGGTGAAAAGTAATGAATATCATGAGTGCCTGGTGGTGATTCAATGGCTTGGCGGGGCGGCGGCGAACCTCTGAAATCACCGATCGTTAATCTTCAATCGTAAATCACCGGTATCGGGAGAAAAGCGAGACACTGTCGCCGCTACGCGGCTTACTGCTGATCAGCCCAGTGACGTATTGCTACCATA
>JBKHBQ010000291.1:0-4825 GCA_046542305.1 Bacteroidales bacterium | reverse complement strand
GTTCTCCATAAGGGGTAGGTGGTGCGCGCTGGGTGTGGTTGTGGGTGTTGTGGTGTTGTGATGATGTGATGGTTGTGGTTGTTGTGATGGTTGTGGTAGTTGTGATTGATGTAATTGTTGTGATGGTTGTGGTAGTTATGATGGTTGTGGTTGTTGTGATGGTTGTGATGGTTCCTTCAAACCCGTGAATTTACGCAGGTATTTTGTGCCCTGAAATATATGAGTGGTTTTGCACAAGCCGCAGCGCGGCGACAGTATGGTAGTCCAAAAAAAAGGAGCTTCCTCAGAGCCGCAGCGCGGCGACAGTATGGTAGTTCGGTGCATTGGCTCGTATCGTCGGGTGCCAGTCGTTTGCAGAACAAAACGGGTCGGGGTGCCGTCATGTTACTTGCCGTCGAGTTTGAAATTTCCTGTATGGATCGAATATAATAGCATACGTGAAGAAGTTATTCGTTAATGGAAAAACGGGAAAAGGAAAAATGGCAAAAAGAGCAAGAAAAACGGAAGAGGTCAAAAAGAAAAACTTGAGTGAAATCTGTCGCAGCTACTCAGCTTAAAAAAACTCTTCGCACTGTTGCGGCTACCATACTTTCGGGCCTCCGGCCCTTTCCAGACGGCGCAAATACTAAAGGTTCTCTATGAACTTTAGCTCACTCTATGAACTTTAGCTCACTCTGTGAACTTTAGCTCACTTTATGAACTTTAGCTCACTCTATGAACTTTAGCTCACTTTATGAACTTTAGCTCACTTTAGCTCACTTTATGAACTTTAGCTCACTTTAGCTCACTTCTCATCTATTCGCCCTGTCCCAGGCTGTAAGCTCTTTTCCCGTCAAAATAGTAAAGGTTTTCCGTTTTGATAAAGTTCAGTCCGGCGGCTTCGAGTTCCTGTAGTAGGGTGATGATGTCGTAGTATTTGATCTGTCCGAACGCCGGTTTGCCGTCGTGTTCGGCCTGCGATACAAATCGGCAGCGCCAGTGGTCGGTGCAATAGGTTTCGGGGAGACCTTCGGGAAATACCTTAACCCCGCGGTTGGTGATCATCTTCAGCCGGAGCGCCGATTTAGTGAGTTTCTTCAGCTTTTGACCCAGCACATCTGGATCTCTGCCATTCTCTGACCAGTCGATAAACACATCCACGCCCACCAGTTCCTTTGCAGAGGGTGCGGCATTCCTGGGTGTAACGCTGATGGTGGTGCCTTCGCTGAATTTCACAGGTTCAAGGTCGAGTGGCATAATTCCCAGCCTTTGAATGATCGCTTCGGCAAATTCGGCCGTGCTCACTTTGGCATAGGTAAGGTCAGGTCGATAAATGTCGCCGGTATGGAATCCGTCTTCCAGCGTTTTCAGCCAGGCATTGGCAATCTTTTCCGCCACGCTGGTATTGCCTATATGCACCAGCATCATGATGGCGGCGTTGATCAGTCCCGAGGGATTTGCGATGCCTTTTCCGGCGATGTCGGGTGCCGAGCCGTGGATGGCTTCGAACATGGCGAAATTTTCACCCACGTTAGCCGATCCGCCCAGTCCCACCGATCCGGCCACCTGTGCAGCAATATCGGAAATGATATCGCCGTATAGGTTCAGTGTTACGATCACGTCGAAATTCTCAGGGCGTTCGGCCAGCAGCGCCGATCCGATGTCGATGATCTTGTGCTCGGTTTCGATGTCGGCATACTCCGCGGCAATTTCGTTGAACACCTCATGAAACATGCCGTCGGTGTGTTTCATAATGTTGTCTTTGGTCATGCAGGTCACCTTCCTGCGGTTGTAGGCCCGCGCATATTCGAAGGCATAGCGGATGATGCGTTCGCTGCCGGGACGCGACACCAGTTTGAGGCACTGGATCACTTCCGGGGTTTGCTGGTGCTCGATGCCAGCATAGAGGTCTTCCTCGTTTTCGCGCACGATCACCAGGTCCATTTTCGGGAAATTCGATTTCACGTACGGCGTAAATGCCCGCACCGGGCGCACATTCGAAAACAGCCCCAGCGACTTGCGGATGGTCACGTTCAGGCTTTTGTATCCTCCGCCCTGCGGCGTGGTGATGGGCGCTTTAAGGAAAATCCTGTTCCGGCGCAGGGTATCCCACGATTCGGGTGTGATGCCCGATTTATGTCCTTCGAGGTATACCTTTTCGCCGATGTCGATAAAATCGTATTCCAGGCCGGCGCCTGCTCTATCCAAAATTTTGAGGGTGGCATCCATGATCTCCGGGCCGATGCCGTCGCCCTTTGCAACTGTAATCCGCTGGTTCATTTTTTTGCTGTATTATTTGTTTCGCAATGTCCACTCAATAAACCTGAAAGGGGTGGATTGGTTCAATGGGATGGATGAACTTGCCCACTGAATACCCTCACCGTTACCGGTTTCTGTTTCGGCTACGGCAATGTTTAGTTTGCCGTCGTTGCTATAAAAGCATTTTGAACCCTTGTTTGGATGTCCTGCAAAATTGGAGGCATTATATCATGGAAATGCCACAAAAAGGTATGGTTTGATAAACTTTTACGTTGGTTCTCAAATTGTTGATTTTTTTCCACCTGGAAAAGACCTCTAAATACCAGGGATTAAACTACAATATCATCAAGGGAATGAACGTTGGAATGCTGTTCCGTTCTTTTTCAATTCAGGTCATCAGCCGTAAACAACACCTTGTCGGGATCGAGCGGCCGGCGCGGCGGCAGGTAATTTATTCCGGCCATTTCCCCATAAGGATGCCGGTTTAGGATGAATTGATTAAGAGCCCGGAAAAATCTTTGTTTACAAAAAAATGATCTGTGGATGAACGGCAAAAAAAAAATACTTTGGGCAATCATACTGCTTTCGTTTACAATTGCAGGCTGTTCCGGAGATGATCAGCCACCGGAGCCGGTTTCCGCAAAGCTGAACATCAGCTTTACCCAATACAACCAGGGCGAAGCGCAGCAGTACGATACGATGATGTACGTCAATGCCGCCGGCAATCCTTACCTGGTGAACGAAATCCAGTATTTTGTTTCGGATGTTAACCTGCACTACACCGACGACACCCGGCAGCTTCTGGATACGTGGAAGGATATTCATTATGTGGATACCGATCTGCCTGAAACGCAGATATGGCAGGTTTACGACGACATCAAACCGGGAGAGATTGAAAAGGTAAGTTTTACCTTTGGCATCAGCGAGCAAAAGAATCAGTCGCTGAAGTTCCTGAATCCGCCCGAACGCGACATGTTCTGGCCCGAATACCTGGGCGGCGGATATCACTACATGAAGCTCAACGGCAAATGGCTGGCTGATGATGGAATGGTCAAGCCTTTTGATTTTCACCTGGGCATCGGGCAGATTTATGCCGGTGGCGTGGTGAACGTGGATTCCATCACCGGATTTGTACAGAATTATTTTGAAGTGGAACTTCCCGGCTCTGCATTTACGGCAAAGGGCAACGAAACCAGCGAAATAGAGATCAGGATGCATGTGGAAAACTGGTTCAGAAATCCGAACACTTACAACCACAACGACTGGGGCGGCGACATCATGCAAAAGCAGGACGCCATGCACCTGGGCTGCGAAAACGGAAAAGAAGACGTATTCAGCTTTCATCTGAATTAAACACGTGAAATGGCTTCAGATCAAAAAATAAAACGGTCGACAACAGCAAAGGAAAATTGCGCCTTTTCCCAATTCCTGTTTTCCCTTTTCCCCTTTTCCTTATTTTTACGACTAATTTTTTCTCCAATAACTCTTTCACTGTTAACTTTTTTCCTCTTAACTTTCTCCTCCTGCACCAAATCCGGCGATCCCGAACCCGATCCATGGCAGCCAACGCCTTACGAAATTGATATTCCCTACGGATTTCCTACGGCGATGAATATTCCCGCTGACAATCCGCTGACCGTTGAAGGTGTGGAACTGGGCAGGTATCTGTTTTACGACGGCCGGCTGTCGGGGCGTACGCACCCCGATTCGCTGATGAGCTGCGCCACCTGTCATATTCAGCAAAATGCCTTCGAATGTGGAACGGATCATCCTGAGTTTACGGGCGGATTTACGCATGGCATATCGGGGAAGCCTACGCCCCACGTGATGCTGCCGATGATCAACCTGGTATGGAACAGCAACGGATACCTCTGGAACGGACGGGTGCATCCGGATACGCCCGGCATGATTTACGGCAACCTGGAAGATCTGGTGTGGATGGGCGTGCTGGCTGAACACGAAATGAACGGCGACACCAACCGTGTGAAGCAATTGTTTCAACAAATCCCCGGATATCCGGAAATGTTCGGGGATGCTTTCGGAACACCTGTGGTGACCATGGACAGGATTTCCAAAGCCATTGCCCAGTTTGTGCGCACGCTTATTTCCTCCGGTTCGAAATTCGATAAATACATGCGGGGCGAGGTGCAGCTTTCACCGGAGGAGCTGCGCGGCTTTGTGCTTTTTACCACCGAAGAAGGCGCCGATTGTTTCCATTGCCACGGCGGATTCGGCAATCCGCTGTTTACCACCAACAAATTTTACAACAACGGCAAGGATTCGGTTTTTACCGATCCCTACGACCGCTTCGGTCTGACGGGCGACCCCATGGACAGGGGCGCCTACAAGGCCACCACATTGCGCAACATCGAATTCACCGGCCCGTATATGCACGACGGCCGCTTTGAAACCCTCGACGAGGTGATCGAATTCTATTCACACGACCTCATTAACACGCCTTACATCGATCCGCTGATGCACCATATCGCCAACGGCGGCATTCAGCTTACGCCCTCCGAAAAAGCCGAGTTGATGGCTTTCATCAAAACCCTCAGAGATGAAGAGTTTCTGACTAATCCTGATTTTG
>JBKHBQ010000290.1:0-4837 GCA_046542305.1 Bacteroidales bacterium | reverse complement strand
CATGTACAGATATGGATTGTCCGGGTAGTTATGGGTTACAACCGCTCCTGAATAATTTCCAAACCACCAATCGTTAAGGCGAAGAATAGATGGAAGATTCACCGCAAACAGTTCCATTGAGAACGAATTGATTGAATAAAAATGCTGATCGTCAAGGATGGCAATATGCCTGTATTGATCTCCTGAAGGTGTGTAGCCGAGTTCACTGAGTCCTGATTCATCCGCTTTAAGAAACCTCGTACCGTTATTAAAAACCGGGAGTATGGCTGTGCGTCCATGCGAATTATTATACAGATTCACGTGATTAAATCCTTCACCTTCGGTTTGGTACTCTCCCGTAACGATCATCTGGTCCGGATCTGATATATCGATTAACTTAAGGCCTGAAACAGAGGGCAACGTATTAGTGCAGGTTCCCACAACGAGAAAACCTCCCGAACAATCCGAAACGTCCATAACATATTCGTCATTGGCAAAATACACGGTGTTTGCCTGCTGAGATGTTGTATTATAGGCCGTTAATCCCCTGCTTCGGCCATAAAAGATATGTTGGCCAAAGCTGCTGATACCGAAACCCATCGAACTGGAATTTAACTGAACATTCCATACCTGCGTGGTTCCGGAATAGCCTTTATAGCAGTTAAGTGGTGGACAATCGAAATAAACTATTCCGTTTTGGACGCATAGTGTGTACACCATTGTACTGTCGTATATATGTTGCATGAACCCGATATTTGAAGGATCACTTACATCAAGGCTGATGACGCCGGAAGCACCACCAAGATAAGCAACATTAGCTTCTACATCCAGATCTACGGTTGTTCCATAATCCTCCCATAAATTATACTCACCTTTTAAAAATGGAGCGGTCAGATCCGAAACATCATAAATCATAAGCCCTACTTTGTAAACGGCCAACATGAGATTATTATCTACTAATTTTACTTCAACTGCCGGACTCGGCAAAATCAGTGTAGAGATCTCTTCGGGATTACCAAAATCACTGATATCCATAATTTTAATCATAGATCCCTGTGATATAAAGGCAATGTTTTCATGAGTAGCAGCCGACTGCGCCACCCCATCGGCGTAACGGGCAAGCAATTCGGTACGGAAACCTTTTGTGTATGAATCATTAAACTGAATTTGCTGCTCACCATGGATATTATCAGAATGATAAACAGGCGCTATATTCGTAAAAGGGGGCCTGTTCGCTTCCTGCGCCTTTGCGGTATATATGCCAAGGCTTAGAAAAATTACCTGAAGCAGTACAATTGCGGAAACCATAGATTTTTTCATTTCTTTTTTGGATTTAAGATTTAACATTTGCAACAACAAACCCCAATATTAATAAATTTTCCCGCAAAATGCAAGTAATATTTGCGTTAAGTTACTTGCATTAAACAATATAAAGGTAATGGGTTGCTTTCAGGTTTTCTTTCATCCAGCACTGATCACCGATTTGTATCGTATTGTAGGTATTCCCCTCCAAGTCAGATATTGTGGAAGCACCGCAGATAAATTCATCAGCAGGCGTGGTAAAGGAAAGTTCGGCGCCATATGCCGTCCCTTCGCTGTTAGTTGCATAAGCACGCGGGTTTTTTCAATGCCACCGGCTATCAGGATTTTTTTTCTGAATTATTAAACACATCGGGCGCAATGGTGTTAATATAAGACCAATATTAAAAAACAATGTCATTCAAAGGGAAAGCCATTCGATTCTTGAACAAAATTGCCCCGGAAGGGCTACGCACTTTTGCGCTTACCCAAATAATAGGAGATTACGGAAAAATGCTTGAATTTAAATTTGACCCAAACCGAAAGTACCTGCACCTGAACGTATTACTTGCAGGCGAAACAGAACCCATCGACATAGAAGTAACGGATTACGACCTGACACGGCAGGATGGTACCCTGGCCATCGTGGTGAGGCAGGCTCGGTGCGATCGTGAATGGATCAACATCCTGCTTCAGAAAATGGTGATCGACAAACCTTTTGAAGTGCCTGAAGATAAGGCCAGCATGGTATTTGACATCATGAAGTCGTAATGCTGTTCAAATCAGGCAATCAACAGTCGGTGATGCATTTCTTCGCGTTTTTCTCGCGCTCGATCTGTATGGTAATGTGATTGATGCCGAACCGGCTATCCATTTCTTTCTGCAACTCATCAATAAATTCATCCCCGTTTCCTCCGGGCATAACCAGATGTGCTGTCAACGAAATCTGCCGGGTACTCAAAGCCCAGATATGTAAATCATGAATTGCGACAACCCCATCTTTTGAAAGAAAAAACCTACGCACTTCCTCCAGGTTGATATGCTTTGGTACCGCATCCAGCGCCAGGTCGATGGAATCGGTAAACAAGCGCCAGGTACCCCATAAAATCACGGCAATGATGATAAAGCTCATCACAGGGTCGATCCACTGCTTTTCGGTGAGGGTGATGAGCAGACCTGCAACGACAACCCCGAGCGAAACCGCAGCATCAGCGGCCATATGAAGAAATGCCCCGCGAATATTCAGGTCATCCTTCTGCCCTTTCATGAACAGCAGTGCAGTGACGGTATTGATCACCACACCGATTCCTGCCACAATCATCACCTGCGTGCCGGCCACCGGCTCCGGATTCTTAATTTTTCCAACGGCATCCCAACCAATGACAGCCACAGCGCCAAACAGCAACAGCGCATTTAGGATCGATACAAGAATGGTGGTTTTTCGAAGGCCGTAGGTGTATTTCCCTTTGGGTTTAATGGTAGCCAGCCAGGCCGCAGTCCATGCAAAAATCAGGCTCAACACATCGCTGGCATTATGGCCTGCATCGGCCAGCAAAGCCGACGAATTGGCGATGAAGCCGTAGATAATCTCGATGGCCACAAAAATCACGTTCAGTCCGATGCCTATGGCAAAGGCCCTGCTGTACTTATTCGGATTTTCGTCCGTGTGCGTATGTTGTGACATTTAATTTTCGGTTAAAACCACTGTACCGGCAAAATGGTTTGAACAAATCGATACAGGGAGTAATTTCATTTGGTTTCAATAATCAACAGGTATCATCAACGATTGTTCTCTTTACAAATTTTTCTGTTTCAAGTCCTGACCACAAATTTCGCTAAAAATTCATTCTGCCTTGCCAGATAAATACTTCAACAGGTTGAATTTTGAATATTTTTGCTTCGCATATCAAAAACAAAAAAAAATGAACACCCAACGCATTTTCCTGCTTCCGCTTTTGCTTCTTTCACTGATTTGCTCCCGCCTGCATGCAGATTCTGTGACGGTTTCGGGCATGGTAAGCGGCACCTGGGATGTGGATACCGTAAATGTTGCCGGAGATCTGGTAATTCGCGAAGTAGAATCGCTGATTATTGAACCGGGCGTACTGGTGCGTTTTCTTGGCGAATTTTGTTTTAAAGTACAGGGCTCGCTGCGCGCAGAAGGAACGGCTGATAACCAGATAAGGTTTACCATGGCGGATACCACTGGTTTTTACAACGACACCCTTGCGGCAGGCGGATGGAAGCAGATAAGGATTGAACAAATCAATCCTGCGGTGGATTCATCAGTTTTTAAATATTGCAGATTCGAATTCGGAAAAGCGGTGGCAGCGGATTCTGTTTACGGTTACGGCGGGGCAATTTGCATCAGAAATACCCACAAGGTGGAAATTGCACACTGCCAATTCGACAACAATTATGCTTTTTTCAGTGGCGGGGCGGTATACCTAAACAATGCCTCCGTGCATGTACATCATTGCGAATTTACCGGTAACCGGTGTGGTCAGCCGGTGACTTATTTCGGGTATGGCGGCGGGCTGTGTTCCGATTGGGGCGAGCCGAACATCGAACGTAATTATTTTTACGGAAATTCTTCCACGGGAATTGCCGGCGGCCTGTGCGTGCGTTTTAAGGATTGTCCCGTATTTCACAATATTTTCGACAACAACTTCAGCGCACTGGGCGGAGGCTTCGGCATCCTGCACATCGACACCTGCCGCTACGTGATCAGCAATAACCTGGTGATCAACAACGGGGCGTTGTTTTTTGGGGCAGGGATTTCCAACAACAACTGCAGCCCTGTTTACGTGAACAACACCATCGCCATGAATCATTGCCAGGGCGGGGGCGGCGGTTTTTACTGCAAGGATTCGGTGGTGCCAAAACTTTACAACAATATCCTTTTCGGCAATACCCAGTACGGCGGAGAAGCCAATCAGGTTTATTTGTGGGATCTGCTGGCGCAGCCGGATTTCTTTTTTAATGATGTGCAGGGCGGGAAAGAAAATTTTGCGGGTACGGGCGGTTCGGCTTTTTCGGGCGCATACGTTTCCAATTTGGATGTGGATCCGGATTTTGAATACGGATCATTCGCGCTCTATCCTTCATCGCCCTGCGTAAATGCCGGCAACCCGGATACCGCCGGACTGATGTTCCCTGAATTTGATCTCGCCGGGCAGGTTCGCATTATCCAAAGCATTGCCGATTTGGGGGCCTTTGAAAATCAAAATCCCGTAAGCATTAAAGAATTGCCCGAAAATCCGGTGGCGACTCTTGCTCCTCCTTTTCCCAATCCTGCGCGGTCGCAGGTGGGTATTTCATTCGAACTTCAGGAAAATGCTTTTGTGGAAGTGATCATTGCAGACGCCGGCGGCCGGACCCTGGAAACAATCCTTAAGGAAAACAAATCTGCAGGAAAACATGAGATTTCTTTCAATGCCGGCAGCAGATACAATCCCGGAACATACACCTGCATACTCATCTCCGGAAAACATCGTCAGGAACAAAAGCTGATAATTCTGAATTAGGACCTGCTGTAAATCTATTCACAATACCTAGT
>JBKHBQ010000289.1:0-4847 GCA_046542305.1 Bacteroidales bacterium | reverse complement strand
TGCCTGATACACCATACTGGCCGCCAGCGAAGATACTGCCGTGACGATCAGCAGGGTCAGGAACATATTCAGGAATGTTGATTCTTTTTTTGCCATAATCTATCTGATTCTTCTGAATTCAACAATTAAATTTTAAGCTTTTACCGGTTTCACTCCAAAACGTACCGGCTTGAATCCGCGGTTGATCAGCGGGGCAGCGGCATTCATAATCAGAATGGCGAAGGATACGCCCTCGGGATAACCTCCCCAGAAACGAATAACCATGGTTATTACTCCGCAACCAATTCCATAAACGATTTGCCCCCGCGCCGACATTGGCGAACTCACCATATCGGTTGCCATAAAAAACACACCCAGCACTAACCCGCCGGCGATGAGATGGAACAACGGATCAGCGTAATAGGTGGGATCGACCAGCCACATAATACCGGCAAACACAAACGCTGTTCCCAGATAAGATACTGGGATGTGCCAGGTGATTACCTTTTTAACCAGCATATACACGGCTCCCAGTATCAACGCCAGGGCCGACATTTCGCCCAGCGAACCGGTTTGATATCCGATAAGGATATCCAGGTATTCGGGCATTTCAGGACTGGCCATCAGATTCTGGACGGATTGTCCGGCTGCCACACCTTCTTTTAAAATTCCGAGCGGCGTTGGGCCAGTCATTGTATCGGCAATTTCCAGCGGAAAAATGGGTTGAGGTTTAGGCCAGCTCGTCATTTGCACCGGGAAGGAGATCAGCAGAAAAACCCTTCCGACCAGCGCCGGGTTAAAAGGATTTTTACCCAATCCGCCAAAGGCCATTTTTGCAATACCAATGGCCACCAAAGCCCCTATAATGATTATCCATGTGGGCAGATTGCTGGGTACGTTAAAGGCCAGCAAAACACCGGTAACAATGGCAGAGCCGTCGTTGATGGTTACATCGCCGCTGAGCAGGTACTTCTGGATGAGATATTCGAAAACCACACAGGCGATCACCGAAATGGCAATTACCTTTAGTGCATCCAGTCCGAAAAAATACAACGAAACCAGCATGGCCGGGATCAGTGCATAAATCACATGATACATGATCTTGCGGATGGACTGACTGGAATGAACATGCGGGGAACCCGAGATCGTGAGTAAATTATCCATAGCTTATTTTTTCCCTCTGCTTCTGATGATTTGACCAACTTTTGTTTTTCCCAGCCTGATATAATCGAGCAACGGACGGCCTGACGGACATGTATAGTGGCACGATCCGCATTCGATGCAATCCATGATTCTTTCGGATTCGCATTTTTCCCACAGTTCATGTTTGGAAAGCTGTGCGAGCAGGTAGGGCTCCAGTCCGGCGGGACATGCGGTAATGCAACGACCGCATCGTATGCAATTGCGGATGGGTACGCGGTGCGATTCTTCTTCAGGCATCAGAAGAATTCCGGACGATCCCTTCACAATGGGCGCCTCAAGTGATAGCAGGGCTTTTCCCATCATCGGTCCGCCGCCGATTATCTTGCCCAGATTTTCGGGTACGCCACCGGCCTTGTCCACCAGATCCTGAATGGGTGTACCGATTCTTACCAAAAAATTGGAAGGCTTTTGTGCTGCCTTACCGGTAACGGTCACCACGCGTTCGATGAGTGGCTTCTTTTTCTGAACGGCTTCATACACGGCAACGGCGGTACCCACATTATCTACCACACAGCCGGTTTCGATGGGCAGTTTTCCTGAAGGAACCTCCCGGCCGGTAAGGGCTTTGATAAGCTGTTTTTCGCCGCCCTGCGGGTATTTTACCTTCAGGGCATGTATGGTGATGCCTTTGAAATTATTTGCCAGTTTTGAAAGATGTTCGATGGCGTCGGGTTTGTTGTTTTCAATCCCCACCATGGCCTTTTCCACTCCCATGGCTTTCATCAGGATGGTGGTGCCGATGAGCATCTCCTCCCCTCTTTCGAGCATCAGGCGGTGGTCGGAGGTGAGGTAAGGCTCACATTCCACACCGTTTATGATCAGGAATTCGGCTTTCTTGCCTTGCGGTACCATCATCTTAACATGTGTGGGAAAAGTAGCGCCACCCAGCCCTACGATGCCCATATCGTTGATGCGCTGAATTATTTCCTCTTTGGTAAGGGCTACTTCGCGCACGATATCGGGAGATGTATCGATGCCTTCCTCCCATTCGTCGCCGGCAGTATCGATGATCACCGCGGTACGTTTATACCCGCTCTGATCCATTACCGTATCCACTTTAAATACCTTTCCGGTGGCCGACGAATGGATATTTGCCGAGATAAATCCGGAGCTTTTCGCAATAAGCTGCCCGGTTTTCACCTCATCGCCGCGTTTTACCAAAACGGTGGCCGGTGCTCCCAGGTGCTGGGCTATGGGAATAAAAACCCGTTTGGGAAGCGGCAGCACTTCGATGGCAGCCGAGGCTGAGAATTTGTTTTCCGGCGGATGAACCCCACCGAGTTTGAATGTTTTCAATACCATTTCGATTTATATTGAAATCTCTGATTCAGTTATCATGCCTTTGTCTGGGATGGCTCCGGTTCTTTCGGAGCGGTTTCCTTTTGTTCCGGTTTTGGTTTTCGGGGAGGGAAGTTCAGTTCATGGATGGCGTTGGTCGGACATTCGGGCACACACTTGCGGCACAGCTTACACTTGTCGTAATCGATATATGCCAGATTGTTTTCCAGGGTAATGGCATCAAAGGGACAAACCTTTACGCATTTTCCGCAGCCGATGCAGGCTACCTCGCAGTTTTTCTTTGCCGGACCTCCCTTTTCTTCGTTCATACAGCATACATATATTCTGCGGTCTTTTTTGCCTTTGGGCCTGAGTTCAAAAAGATTGCGCGGACAGGCTTTCACACAGGCGCCGCAGGCTACGCAGTTATCAGCTATCACCACCGGAAGTCCGGTTTCTTCATCCATATATAATGCGTCGAAATTGCAGGATTCGGCGCAATCGCCAAGCCCGAGGCAGCCGTATGGACAGCCGCTTTCTCCCGCTGACAGGTTATGGGCAAATCCACAGGTGGCAGCACCTTCGTAGTTGATCTTTTTGGGTGCATGTTCCCTGGAACCGTTACAACGAAGCACAGCGATCACCGGTTCCTTTTCTTCCGCTTCAAGCCCCATCACCTGGCCCACTTTGCTCATCACCTCATTTCCGCCAACCGGGCAGTTGAATTCATCCAAAATACCGGCTTTTACAATGCCTTCCGCAAATGCGCGACAACCGGCATAACCGCAGCCTCCACAGTTGGCCCCGGGCAATACCTCTTCTACCTCATCAATGCGGGGATCTTCGATTACTTTGAACTTCTGCGCTACAAAGTATAAAATCACAGCAGCGGCCACACCAATGGCGCTTAATGAAATCACTGCATAAATTATGACGTCGCTCACCTTACAACTCCTTTTTTCTGTTGTAAAAAACTGATTTTACTGAGGGGAAATCCCCGGACAGATTTTCATGATTGATTAATAAAACCGGGTGTTTACCCTTCAAGACGGGCAAAATTATAAACAAATGTTAAAATTCCTACCATTTGCGTCTTATTTAAAACGAATTAAAACACCTGTCATTCAAGCAAATACACAATCGTGTTATTCGCTGAACAATGGTGTTGACAGCAAGATACTAAAATAGAAATACTTAGGAAGCAATTTAGAAGACCTCTAAATTTCAGGAAGATAGGAAAAGTGAAATCACCAAACAATGCATCTTATTGCTGGATTGCTCCGCTCTTAATTTTTTCGTCTATGGTCAGTCCTTCAACCACTTGAATATTGATGCCGTCGGAAAGACCGGTTTTAATGAACCTTTTTTCGAACACCTGCGGGTCGGTTTCAATTTCGACAAATACCGAATCGTTCTGGAAATGGAGCAGGCTTTCGTGGATAGCCAGCACGGAATCGGCACGGTCGAGCACAATGTCGGCATTGGCGCTGTAGCCGGCCCTTACAAACGTTCCTTCCCTGAGTTGCACGGCGGCTTTTATCTCGAACTGTATGGCGCCGCTTTCTTCTACTCCTTTCGGGGAGATGTGTTCCAGGTAAGCTTTAAAGGTTTCATTTTCGATGGCACCAATGGTAAGGATCAGTTCCATTCCTTCCTTGATTTTTCCCACCTCGGTTTCGTCCACCTTTCCCTCAAATATCATTTCAGCCATATCGGCCACCACGGCAATGGTAGTACCTTCGTTGAAGGTATTCGACTCTATCACTGAATTACCCTCTTCAACGGGCACATCCAGCACCATGCCTTCGATGGTGGAACGGATGAGGGTATTGGTGGTTTCGCCGGTGGTTTTGGTTTGCCCTTCCCTGATGAGCTGAAGGTTGTTTTCAGCCGCCTCAAGCTCCTGCTTTGCCTGATCGTAAGCCAGTTCGGCGTCCTGAAATTCGGAGGCAGGAATCACGTCCTGGTCGTACAATTGCTTCGACCGTTCAAAATCCTTTTTGGCATCCTGCAGCGAAATTTCGGCTTGTTTGACGCGCGATTCTGCATTGTTCAGATTCACCATATCCGGTATAATCCTCACCTTTGCAATTAAATCTCCGGTTTTTACGCGGTCGCCGGCTTCCACATAAATGTCGTCCACAATTCCGGAAACCTGCGGCTTAATGTCGATTTCCTTGCGCGGAACTACCGAACCGGTGGCCACCGTTTTCTTGATGATGGTTTCGGTAAACGGCGTGATGGTTCGGTATACCACTGGCTTGGCCTGGGATTTTTGATAAAGGAAAAAGATCGTATACCCAAAAACTCCCAGGATCACCAATCCGAACAAAATTTTGAAAAATGCTTTCATTTCTTTAAATTTAGTATTGTGTTTGTTTTCAATC
>JBKHBQ010000288.1:0-4914 GCA_046542305.1 Bacteroidales bacterium | reverse complement strand
GAATGATGCGGTCGAAGGCAGCACGATCGACGATTAAATCACGGATCACCGGAAACGCTTTGGCACGCCAGGGTTCGATGGTAATGGTGGATTTGTCCTTAAACTTGCGCATGTGTACCTGGCAAATGGTGATGGCGCTGTCGGGACCATGCGGACGACCGTTAACATAAAGGCTGCAGGCTCCGCATATCCCTTCGCGACAATCGCTGTCGAAATCAACGGGCATTTCGCCTTTCATCACCAGCTCTTCGTTAAGTATGTCGAGCATCTCAAGAAAGGAGGCATCCGCCGAGATGTTCCTCACCGGATAATCTTTAAAACTTCCTTTGGAAGCTGAATCTTTCTGACGCCAGATTTTCAACGTAAAATCCATATCTGCGAGTTTTATGTGTGCATTTCCGGGAACCATCCCGGAAACATAAAATTATTCTTTATAATTTCTTTGTTTAACCTCGATGTATTCGTATTCGAGCGGTTCCTTGTGCATTTCGGGCTTCTGGTCCATTCCTTTAAATTCCCATGCAGCCACAAAGTTGAATTCTTCGTCGTTGCGCAGGGCTTCACCTTCTTCGGTCTGGTATTCTTCCCTGAAATGTCCGCCGCAGCTTTCCTCACGCATCAGCGCGTCGTGTGCCATCAGTTCGCCAAGTTCGAGATAATCGGCGGCACGCCAGGCCTTTTCCAGTTCGGTATTTTTGCCCTCCAGCGATCCGGGAATCTTTACATCCTTCCAGAATTCCTCGCGAAGCTCCCTGATCAGTTTGATGGCTTTTTCCAGGCCTTCGCGGTTACGCGCCATGCCTACATAATCCCACATGATGTGGCCGAGCTTTCTGTGGAAGGTATCCACGGTTTGCTTACCCTTGATGGTGAGGAGTTTGTTCAACTCATCACGCACCCTTTTTTCGGCCTGATCGAACTCGGGAAGATCGGTTTTGAACTTGGGTACGTTGATCTGGTCGGCCAGATAACTTTGCATGGTGTATGGCAGGACAAAGTATCCGTCGGACAACCCTTGCATCAGCGCGGAGGCGCCAAGGCGGTTGGCTCCGTGATCGGAGAAATTGGCCTCACCGGCAGCGAAAAGGCCGGGTATGGTGGTTTGCAATTCGTAGTCAACCCAAAGGCCTCCCATGGTATAGTGCACGGCCGGATATATCATCATGGGTGTTTGATACGGATTGTCATCCACGATGGTTTCGTACATCTGAAACAGGTTTCCGTAGCGAGCTTCGATGGTTTCTTTTCCAAGCCGTTTAATCGAATCAGCGAAATCGAGATAGACAGCCAGTCCGGTGCTGCCCACGCCATAGCCTGCATCGCAGCGTTCCTTGGCGGCGCGTGAGGCCACATCGCGCGGCACCAGGTTGCCGAATGCCGGATAGCGGCGTTCCAGGTAATAATCGCGGTCTTCTTCGGCGATCTCGGTAGGCTTCATTTCGCCTTTCTGTATTTTCTGTGCGTCCTCTTTCTTTTTGGGTACCCAGATGCGGCCGTCGTTGCGAAGGCTCTCGCTCATCAGGGTAAGTTTCGACTGGTACTCACCATGAACCGGGATGCAGGTGGGATGGATCTGCGTCATGCAGGGATTGCCAAACAACGCGCCGTGCTTGTACGCCCGCCAAACGGCGCTGCCATTCGAGTTCATGGCATTTGTCGACAAGAAGAAAACATTGCCGTATCCGCCGGTGGCGATCACCACAGCATGTGCAGCATGACGTTCGATTTCGCCGGTGACAAGGTTGCGGGTGATAATTCCGCGTGCACGGCCTTCCACAATTACCAGATCGAGCATTTCCTGCCGTGTGTACATCTCCACCGATTTGTTGTAGATCTCCTTGCTAAGGGCACCGTAGGCACCCAACAGGAGTTGCTGGCCGGTTTGGCCGCGGGCATAGAATGTCCGCGATACCAGCGCTCCGCCGAAGCTGCGGTTGTCGAGATATCCGCTGTACTCGCGGGCAAAAGGCACACCCTGGGCCACGCACTGGTCGATGATGTTGTCGGCCACTTCGGCCAGCCTGTAAACATTGCCTTCGCGCGAGCGGTAGTCGCCGCCTTTAATGGTATCGTAAAACAAGCGGTACACCGAGTCGCCGTCGTTAGGATAATTTTTAGTGGCATTAATGCCGCCCTGCGCTGCAATGCTGTGCGCCCGGCGCGGGCTGTCGTGAATGCCGAATATCTTTACCTTGAATCCCAGCTCGCCAAAACTGGCTGCGGCAGCGGCGCCGGCAAGGCCGGTACCCACTACGATAATTTCCAGTTTGCGTTTATTGGCAGGATTTACAAGCTTTTGTGTACTCTTATAATTTGTCCATTTATCCGCAAGCGGCCCTTCAGGAATTTTTGCATCTAGTTTTATCATAATGCTTTTGGTTATACTTGATAATACGAACTGAAATAAATAACGAGTGGAATAATGGTAAAGCCCAGCGGGATCACGATGGAAATGAACAGGCTTACACCTTTGATGAACGGTGTATATTTGCTGTGATCCCAGCCCATCGACTGAAAGGCTGACCAAAAGGCATGATGCAGGTGAAAGCCCAGAAATATGAATGCCACAATATAGACGATCACAAACAGCGGCATCTTGAACTTTTCGATCACCAGCGCGCCCATATCATGATAAAAGAAACCTCCGTATTCTACCTCTTCAATATCTCCAAAGATTTTTGCCTTAAAGTAAAAATCGATCAGGTGGAGCACCAGGAATATGAGGATCAGTATCCCGGTATGAATCATAAACTTGGAAAATGGCGAGGTATGCGACCAGCCTTCAATTTTATACCTTTTCCCGCGGGCCATCCAGTTCTGAATCTGAAGGATGATTCCGTAAAGGATATGGATTATAAACCCGCCGAACAAAACCACCTCAAACACCTTGATCAGGGCGAATGTGCTCATGAAATCGGCAGCCTTGTTGAATATTTCCCTGTCCTGTGTGGTGTCGGTGCCCGGAATAAGGATCAATAAATTAATCCCAAGGTGCACAAACAGGAAGGTGATCAGGAATAACCCCGCTAAAGCCATGATGAACTTTTTTGTCAGGGAGGAGTACCTTAATGCAGTATTGCTCATAGGAAATGATTTTTACAAAATTTTTCGGGAAAGTGCCACATAACTTTCCAAAAATACGTTCTTTTGCGTGAGATGAGACAAATTTAGAAGATAATTCATTTGAAACTGTTCTAAATATAATAGATTTGATAATTTGAATTCTGTTTAAATAAAAGGCTACTGTATGAAATATCAACCCATACCGAAATCATTGTTCGAACAAAACAGAAAAAACTTTTCGGCAAAAATGAAATCCGGCTCCATCGCGATCTTTCATTCCAATGATGAATATCCGCGCAATGGCGACCATTTCTTTCCTTTCCGGCAGCAGTCAGATTTCTTTTATCTCACCGGCATCGATCAGGAAAAAAGCATCCTTATCCTGGCGCCTGATCATCCTGAGCCCAATAATCGTGAGATCCTTTTTGTGATAAAAACTAATAAGCAGATCGAAATCTGGAACGGCCATAAATTTTCGAAGCAGGAAGCCACGGAGGTATCTGGTATTGGCAGCGTAAAATGGCTCGATGAATATCCGCTTGTGCTTCGCGATATGATGGGCTGGGCTGCGCATGTATACCTTAATTCGTATGAGTATCCGAAATATTCCACCGATGTGGAAACCCGTGAGCTAAGGGAGGCTCATGCGCTAAAACAACAGTTTCCTGCTCATAGTTATAAACGTTCGGCGCCCATTCTTACCGGGCTGCGGATGATTAAATCCGAAACGGAAATCCAACTGATCCGCAAAGCTATTGACATTACCGAAAAAGCTTTACGCCGGGTGCTTAAATTCGTGAAACCGGGTGTGATGGAATATCAGATCCAGGCGGAGATGGAACACGAATTTGCCATGAATGGCGCCAACGGCAGCGCCTTTTCTCCCATTGTGGCTTCGGGCGCCAATTCGTGTGTGCTTCACTATACCGAAAATGACAAAACCTGCAGGGACGGCGATGTGGTGCTGTTCGATTTTGGAGCCGAATATGCTTACTATGCTGCGGATATTTCACGAACGATTCCTGTAAACGGAAAATTTACCGAGCGTCAGCGCCGCCTTTACGAACTTGTGATGCGGGTGCAGGATAAGGCGATCGGGCAAATGGTACCGGGAAATACACTGGCGGAATACACCAATTTCGTGAACCGTACCATGGAAGAGGAAATGATCGGTATCGGGCTGCTCGATGCAGAAGCAGTAAAAAATCAGGACCCTGACCAGCCACTCTACAAGGAATATTTTATGCACGGCACCGCACACCATATCGGACTGGATGTGCACGATGTTATCGACCGGCACGCGCCTTTCAAAGCGGGCATGATCTTCACCTGCGAGCCCGGCATCTATCTTCGTGAAGAAGGCATCGGCATCAGGCTCGAAAATAATATCCTGATCACCGACAGCGGCCCCCTGGATCTGTCGGCCGGCATTCCCCGCGATCCCGGCGAGATAGAAGATCTCATGAAATAGCTTAACTTTACAGTAGTTTTACAGAATTAACAGGGATGAAAACACATATTGATTTTAAAGGAAAAAAGATTCATTTTAAAGATGAGGGCGAGGGGCCGGTTTTGGTGTTGCTGCACGGTTTTCTGGAATCGCTGCATATCTGGGATGATTTTGCGGCTGAGCTTACCGGTAGTTTCAGGGTGGTCAGGATAGATTTGCCCGGCCATGGCCAGACTGAGGTGATTGACGGTAAAAGCGGCATGACGTTGATGGCAAAAGCAGTGAAAGCCGTGCTGGATGAACTTGCCATTGCAGAATGTGTAATGATCGGGCACTCCATGGGCGGATATGTCACCCTGGAGTTTGCCTTGCAATTCGGGGGCATGTTACGCGGTTTAGGG
>JBKHBQ010000287.1:0-4934 GCA_046542305.1 Bacteroidales bacterium | reverse complement strand
CAACCCCGGAACGCGTATCGCGCGCATTATCGAAACTCAGGTGCTCGAACTGGAAGTGCCTGTGGTAGTCGACGAATTGAGGTGGATCCATACGGGTGACCGTGTACAGGTTTTCAACGAAAGACGCACCCACTCCTGGCAGGGCACCGTTACGCGGATCAGCGAATTTGTTGATCCTGAAACCCAGTCGGTCGGTGTATTCGTTAGGATTCAAAATACCCGCGATAATCCGGTTTATTCGGGGATGTACCTGGTGGCCCGTTTCGACAGCAAAACCGTGGAGCATGCCATGGAAATCCCCAGGCAGGCCGTGTTTAACCAGAATGAGGTTTTTATAGTTCAGGACAGCTCACTGGTGAAGAAAAAAATCGATATCCGAAAGATCAACGAAAATACACTCATCTTCAACGGACTCAACGAAGGCCTCGAACTGGTGGTGGAGCCGCTGATCAACGTGAAGGAGGGCACCATGGTAAAAACCAATCGCCTGTAGTTGCACAACTAAACCGAAAAATTCCCGCAAATGAGTAAAATTGTTGCACTGTTCATAAGGCATCCTTTTTATGCCAATATGATCATCGCTTTGTTGGTGATCGGCGGATTATATTCATTTTTCAACCTGAATAAATCGTTTTTCCCGGAGCAGTCCGAGCGTTTCATCAATATTTCTGTTTTTTATCCCGGCGCTTCGCCCGAAGAAATGGAAGAAGGGATTACTGCGCGTATCGAAGAGGCTGTGCGTGGACTGGTAGGCATTAAGCGCATTACCTCCACCTCTTCCGAAAACTTCTCGCAGGTAACCATCGAAACCACTGGCGAATACGATATAGATGAAATCCTGATCGAGGTAAAGAATGCCGTGGATGGCATCAGCGCCTTTCCGGTTGACGCCGAGCCCCCTATCGTAGCCAAGCAGCGGTCGACCACCATGGCCGCTTTTATGGGGCTCACCGGCAACGTGGATTTGATGACCCTGAAAAGCATTGCCCAGGAGGTAGAGGAAGATCTGCTGAACTCCGGGGTGATCTCCCAGGTATCGGTAGGCGGATATACTGCCCTGGAAATTTCCGTGGAAGTACCTGAGGAAGCGCTGCTGCGCTACGATTTGACCTTTGAGGAAATTTCGCGCGCCATCAGCATGAACAACCGCGATATTTCTGCAGGTGTCATCCGTTCCAAAGACGAGGAAATCCTTATCCGTGCCAGACACCGTGCCACAGAACCCTCTGAAATCGGCGACATCGTCATCAGGGCCAATCCTGATGGAAGTAACCTTCTGCTGCGCGACGTAGCCGATGTGAAGATGAAATTTGATGAAACGCCCTTTGCGAGCCTGATGAATGGCCAAACCACTGTGTCCTTCCAGGTGATGAAACTTCCGGAAGAGGATCTTGAAGCCATCAACGATTACCTCGTAAATTATGTGGAGGAGTTCAATAAAAACCATGCGAGTACAGAACTGGTTATCACCTACAGCTTTTTAAACAATCTCAACAGCCGCCTGGAACTGCTTTACAGCAATGGAGGCATTGGTTTGCTCCTGGTGCTGGTGGCTTTGGGCATCTTTCTGAGCCTGAGGTTGTCGTTCTGGGTGGCCTTCGGAATTCCTGCGTCATTTTTCGGGATGTTCATCCTGGGGTATGTTTCGGGCCTTACCATCAACATGATTTCCCTTTTCGGGATGATCCTGGTGATCGGTATCCTGGTGGACGACGGCATTGTGATCGCTGAAAATATCTATTCTCATTTCGAGCAGGGCAAAAGCCCCAAAAAAGCTGCTTTGGACGGAACCATGGAGGTGCTCCCGGCGGTAACCACTTCGGTGACCACCACCATTGTAGCCTTTTCACCGCTGCTGTTTCTTACCGGAAACATGGAATTTAGTTATGATGTGGGCTGGGTGGTGATCGTGAGCCTGGCGGTATCGCTGGTGGAAGCATTTTTTGTATTGCCGGCTCACCTCTCCAACAGGCATGTTTTGCGTGTGAAAGACCGAGAAGGAGGTTCGAACAGAATCAGAAAAAAACTCGACAAATTCATCGTTTTTCTCCGCGACCGGGTATATGGTGCCATCATGCGGTTTATCATCCGCTGGAAATGGGTCATGCTGATTTCACCCATCGCACTGATTATTATTACCGTAGGATTGTTTGGCGGGAACTTTATAAAAGCTACTTTCTTCCCGTCTATTCCATTCGACCAGTTTAACGTGAACCTCGCATTCACCCCCGGAACGGGCGAAGCCAAAACCATGGAATACCTGAAAAAATTTGAGGGCGCCATAAGGGAGGTTAACAATGAATTGATGGAGGAGTACAACGACAGCCTCAATTATATCGATTACACCTTTTTGGCACTTGGAAATTCATTCGACGGGCGCGAAACCGGTGGCCACGCCGGAAATATTTTCGTGCTGTTGCGTGATATGGAAGGAGCCCCGATTTCAAGCTTTGAGATAGTGAACCGGGTGCGCGACAAAATTGGTCCGGTGGACGAGGCCGAGAAATTTGTGGTGGGCGGAAGAAACACCTTCGGCACTCCGGTGTCGGTGAGCTTGCTGGGTAAGAACCTTCAGGAGCTCGAGCTGGCTAAAACCATGCTGATGGAGGAGTTGAACGAATTTCCCGAACTGCGTGATGTGGCGGATAACAACGCCATCGGAAAACGCGAAGTGCAGCTTGAATTAAAACCGCGGGCATATTTCCTCGGCCTGAACCGTGCAGATATTGCCAACCAGGTGCGCACGGGCTTCTTCGGCGGACAGGCACAGCGACTGCAGGTGGGACGCGACGAGGTGCGGGTGTGGGTGCGTTATCCGCAGGAAGACCGGCTGAATATCGGCCAACTGGAGGATATGAAAATTAAAACCGCATTTGGCGAATATCCGCTTAATGAACTCGCCGAATATGAAATCCGCCGCGGACCGGTGAACATCAACCGGTACAATGGTGAGAAAGAAATCAGGATCGATGCCGAACTCGTGGATCCTTACGAACCTGTGCCGCCCATTCTCGACAGGGTGCGCAAGGAAATTGTTCCTGAACTTATGGCAATGTTCCCGGGTGTGCATGTGGATTTTCAGGGGCAGAGCCGCGACAGTGCCGAATCGATGGACGATCTCATCTCGGCGTATATCATTGCGTTCATCCTGATCATCGCCCTGATTATGATCCATTTCAAATCTGTCATGCAGGCGGTGATTATCCTTCTGATGATACCGATGGCATGGATGGGTGCCGTATGGGGCCACGGCATCGAGGGAATCCCGGTGTCGATGCTCAGCGCCTGGGGAATGGTGGCGCTTTCCGGGGTGATCATCAACGATGCCATCGTATTTCTCGCTAAATACAACAGCAATCTGCGGGAAGGATTATCGGTGACAAATGCTGCCTACCACGCCGGACTGGCACGTTTCAGGCCCATTTTGTTAACCACTGTTACCACCACCGTCGGGCTCTATCCGATTATCCTCGAAGGAAGCTTTCAGGCGCAGTTTCTCAAGCCCATGGCCGTTACCCTCGCCTATGGTGTGCTGTTCGGAACGGGATTCATCCTTTTATTCTTTCCGGTGCTCATTATTGTACTTAACGATGCAAGGTTCGGATATGCAGTGCTGATGCGGCGCTTCAGAAAGTGGTATCATGGCGGATTGCCGTCAGCTCAGCCGCTGGTGCCTTCGCGCGAAGAAGTGGAACCCGCAGTGAAACAGGTGAGAATATCATTAGACTAATATTATAAGCCATCAACAGATTATATGATGAAGGTTCAACAGATCATTTTTCGAAGCATCGCAATTCTGGCGCTGGTCAGCGGTTTGGCTACAGCACAAAAACTGTATGCCCAGGATACGCTGGTAATGAACCTGTCGGATGCCATTGCCGTAGGACTTGAGCAAAATTATCAGATCAGGGTAAGCAGACAGGAAGTGCGTATTGCCCGCAACAACAACGAACCGGGAGCCGCCGGCAGGTACCCTTCAATAAATTTTACGGCTGTGCAGGGCAACAGCTTCGATAATTCAGAAAGCCGCACCTCGCCGGGAGAGCGCGACAAACTTACCACGAATTTTATTGCCCCTTCGGTGGATCTTACCTGGACGCTGTTTGATGGTTTCAGGGTGAACATCACCAAAAAGAACCTGGAGGCGCTCGAAGAATTCTCTGAAGGATTGTCGGCGGTGGTTGTCGAAAATACCATTCAAAGCATTATCCTGGCTTACTACAATGTGCTGCTACAGCAGGAAAAACTCGAAGTATTCGGCGAATTGAAGGCGCTCTCGGGCGACAGGATGAAATATATGGAAGCCCGCCGCCGGTTCGGCAACGCAGTTACATTTGATGTGCTTCAGGCCAATGATGCTTACCTGAGCGATTCGGTGAACTATCTTCAGCAGGAGTTGAATGTACAGAATGCGAGGTTGCTGTTGAAGCTCCTGCTTGCACTTGACGAAAATACAGGATTCAGGCTGACCGAAAGTTTTGATGTTCAATTGGGTGAATATGTGCTGGATACGCTTGAAGCCCGGATGTTCAGGAACAACAAAACCCTGATGAACCAGTACATCAACCAGAAGCTGTACGAATATTCAACCGATTTGGCTAAAAGCGATTACTATCCGGGGCTGTATTTCGGGGCGGGGGCCGACTATGCCAATACGCGCATCGACTATGCCTCACAGCCTGCCAGTACAGGTTATTCTTTTGGATATTATGCCAACTTCACGCTAAGCTTCAATCTGTACAACGGCGGAGCCACACGCCGCGCAGTGGAAAATGCCAGGATCAACGAAGAGATCGGCCTGATCAATATTACCGAACTGCGGAAAACCCTCGGAAATCAGTTGGTTAACCAGTACGATCTTTACAACATCCGCAAAAACCTGCTGGTGGTCGCCGACGCTTCTCGCGAAAGCACCGGGCTGAACCTGCAGATCG
>JBKHBQ010000286.1:0-4937 GCA_046542305.1 Bacteroidales bacterium | reverse complement strand
TGTTAATTATATTTGCACCGTTCAAAAAATTAACAGAATTAAAAATGGGGAATAAAGAGATTCAGGAAGAAAGAATGCGCGGGTACTTTATACAGGCGACCAAAGACATTCTTAAGGGTGAAGGGCTTAAAGCGCTGAGCGTTCGTAATATTGCCGACCGTGCAGGTTACAGCTATGCCACATTGTACAATTATTTTAAGGATGTGAAGGATTTGATTTTTGAATGTGTGAAGGATTTCCGTGAGGAAGCCTCACAGTTTATTGCGGAGCAAACCCAGGATAAAGAAGAAGGACCACCGAAGATCAAAGGGATTTGCAGTGCGTACGTTGGTTATTTTGTACAGTATCCGGGCATCTTCGAATTGTTTTATCTCGAAAAAATGTCCGATATTGCTTTCAGACAGCCCACGGCAGGGTTCATTCACAATTTTCTTGGCGATGAATTAAAGGACGATTTGGAGGCGTGCATCGACCGGCAGCTCATTACTCCCGAAAAAGCTGCAGAAATGATCGCTTTGCTGAACAACCTCCTGGCCGGTCAGCTTTTGTATTATCTCAACCGCCGGCATCCGCAATCCTGGACCGATTTTATGAAAACGGTGGAATCGCAGATAAACAGTGTGATCAGGTTTTATTTGCTTTCGTAACTACTTCAGTCTTTCGGCAATCCAGTTGCGGGCATTCACAAATGCTTCCAGCCAGGGCGTCATTTCGTCGGCTTCGCGTCCGGAGGGATAATGCGCCCATTGCCATGGCAGAACCGACCGTTCGAGGTGGGGCATCATCACCAGGTGGCGCCCGTCGTCGGAAACCAATCCGGCAGCACTGTAGGGCGAACCGTTGGGATTACCGGGATAGGCGTCGTAGCTGTATTTCACCGGGATGTTGTATGCCGATTCTTCGAGCGGGAAATCGAAACGCCCCTCACCATGCGCCACCCAGATGCCCAGCCGTGAGCCGGCCAGCGATCTGAGCATCACCGAATGGTTCTTTTCGATCTCTACATTGACAAATTCCGATTCGAATTTACCGGAATTGTTCAGCCGCATCAGCGGATGCTTATCATGACCGGGATAAACCAGCCCCAGTTCGGTCATCACCTGGCAGCCATTGCAGATGCCCAGGCTCAGGGTGTTTTCGCGGGCGTAGAAATTGTCGAGGGCTTTTTTTGCCTTTTCATTGTAAAGGAAAGCGCCGGCCCAGCCCTTGCCCGAGCCGAGCACATCGGAGTTGGAGAACCCGCCCACAAACACGATCATGTGGATGTCTTCCAGCGTTTCGCGCCCGCTGATCAGGTCGGTCATGTGTACATCCTTCACATCCATGCCCGCCAGATACATGCTCCACGCCATCTCGCGGTCGCCGTTCACGCCCTTTTCGCGAATGATGGCAGCTTTAATGCCCGTAGCCTTCCGGCGCTTCGGATCAATGCCATAATCAGCAAACCTGCCGTTGAATCCGGCCATAAACCTGAATTTCAATTGCTGCTGCTTGTAATTCCTGAATCTTTCCAGCGCCAGTTGCGGCGGAGTTTGATTGCGATCGAGCAGATAGGATGTTTTGAACCACAAATCGCGCAGGCTTTCAATATCGAAGCTGTAGTTCTTCATGGCGTGTTGGGCCACGATCAGGCGTTCGCCGGTTACGTTTCCGATGCTTACGGCTTCCACGCCCATTGCATTCAGCCTTCCGGCAATCCCGTCAGCTTTCCGGCATTGAATCACCACGGCCGGTTTTTCGCTGAACAGCACTTTCACCGGATCATCCGCATCCAGTTTGTTCAGGTTTACGGACAGCCCGCCGGTGGCGTTGGCAAAATTCATTTCAAGCAGGGTGGTGATCAGGCCGCCGGCCGAAACATCGTGCCCAGCCAATACGCTGCCTTCGCCGATCAGATCCTGGATGGCGTTGAAGGCCGTCTTGAAATACTGTGCATCAGGCACCGAGGGAGTTTTTTTGTCAAGGATGTTAAGGGACTGTGCAAAGCTGCTGCCGCCCAATTCGAAATCAGCTCCGGAGAAATCAACATAAATGATCTCCGTGTCTTCATCCTGCACCAGCACGGGTTTCACTGTTTTGCGGATGTCGGTCACCTGGCCCACCGCGGAGATGATCACCGTTCCGGGAGCCATCACCTTTTGTCCGCCGGGATATTTTTGTGTCATCGACAGAGAATCCTTTCCCGTGGGAATGTTGATGCCCAGCTTAATCGCAAATGCGCTGACGGCTTCCACTGCTTTGTACAGGCGGGCGTTTTCGCCTGGATTCCGTGCCGGCCACATCCAGTTGGCCGACAGCGATACGCCGTTGAGCTTCCGATCGACGGGCGCCCATACCAGGTTGGTCAGCGCTTCGGCCACCGAAAGTACGGAACCGGCAGCGGGATCGATCAGCCCGGCCACTGGCGCGTGTCCGATGGAGGTGGCTATACCGTTCACACCCTGGTAATCGATGGCCATTATGCCGAGGTTGTTCAGCGGAAGCTGGATTTCGCCGGCACATTGCTGCAGGGCCACTTTGCCGGTTACCGAGCGGTCCACCTTGTTGGTCAGCCAGTCTTTACAGGCCACAGCTTCCAGTTGGAGCACGGCTTCCAAATAATCGCTGATCCTGGCCGGATCATATTTCAGATTGCTGAACGACTGGTGCATCTCCTCATCGGAAAGCACGGTTCGGGGCGGCTTGCCAAAAAGATCGGCCAGTTGAAGGTCGATGGGTTTGGCACCGTTTTTCCTGGCAAAGCTGAAATGATGATCGCCGGTGGTGGCGCCCACATTATAAAAAGGTGCCCTTTCCCGTTCGGAAACCTGCTGCAGCAGTTTGATGTCGTTTTCCTGGATCAACAGGCCCATGCGTTCCTGCGATTCGTTGCCAATGATTTCCTTGTCGGAAAGCGTGGGATCGCCCACGGGCAGTTTTTCCATTTCGATGGTGGCGCCCGATTCTTCCACGAGTTCCGACAGGCTGTTGAGGTGGCCGCCGGCACCGTGGTCGTGGATGGAAATCACCGGATTCTTGTTGGCCTCCACCATGGCGCGGATGGCGTTGTACACGCGCTTTTGCATTTCCGGGTTGGATCGCTGTACGGCATTCAGTTCGATTTTGTTGGCAAACTGTCCGGTGGCCACCGATGATACCGCACCGCCGCCCATGCCGATACGGTAATTGTCGCCGCCCATCACCACCACGCGGTCGCCGGTTTTGGGGCGGCCCTTGCCGCTGCCGGATGCTTTCCCGAATCCCACGCCGCCGGCCAGCATAATCACCTTATCGTAGCCGAAGGTTTTTTGGTTTTGCGAATGTTCGAAAGTAAGGAGGCTGCCGCAGATGAGTGGCTGCCCGAATTTATTGCCGAAATCGCTGGCGCCGTTGGATGCTTTTATCAAAATGTCGAGCGGGGTCTGGTAAAGCCAGGGCCGTTCCTCGTTTGCATCTTCCCATTTCCTGGAGGCATCCAGCCGCGGATAGGAGGTCATGTATACGGCCGTACCGGCCAGGGGGATGCTGCCGGTGCCGCCTGCCATGCGGTCGCGGATTTCGCCGCCCGAACCAGTGGCTGCCCCGTTGAACGGCTCTACCGTGGTTGGAAAATTATGGGTTTCGGCTTTGAGCGAAATGATGGAATCGAAATCGGTCACTTCGAAAAAATCCGCCGTATCCTGCCGGCGCGGCGCAAACTGCTCTGATTTCGGCCCTGCCACGAAAGCCACATTGTCCTTGTAGGCCGAAACAATTTTGTTGGGATTTGCTTTTGAAGTTTTTTTGATCAGCGAAAACAGCGTTTCAGGTTTTTCATCACCATCGATCACAAAGGTGCCGTTGAAGATTTTGTGGCGGCAGTGTTCCGAATTCACCTGGGCAAAACCGTACACCTCGCTGTCGGTGAGCTTTCTACCCAGCCGTTGGCTCAGTTCCTCAAGGTATTCCACTTCCTCATCGCTCAGTGCCAGGCCCTCTTTATCGTTGTATGCCGAAATATCGTGGATGCTGATGATGGGATCGGGCTGCTTTTCGATGGCGAAAACCTGCTGATTCAGCCCGTGATACAAATCCGACAGCATGGGATCGTATTCGGGGTGCTCACTTGTTGATTGGATAAACTGTTCGATGCGGGCAATGCCATCGATTCCCATATTTTGTGTAATCTCTACGGCATTGGTGCTCCAGGGGGTGATCATTTCTTTTCTCGGGCCGATAAATTTCCCGATCATTACCTGATCCTTCTGATACCCGGCGCCGCCAAATAACCAGGTGAGCTTTTGGATATCCTGTCCGGTGAGCGCATTACGGGTTTCCAGGACGTAAACCACAGCGTGGGAGCGAAAGAATGAAATCATGTCCGGAAGTTTATAGTGATGAAAATAACAGGGTGCAAAAATAGGAAATGAAATCGGATTTGGAACAGAATGAAATATTTCGCAGGTCAGCGTCCCGGCTTTACATGTTTTCTGCCGGAAAATATCCATATCAGTACGAAAGCCGCCGGAACAAGGATGAGCAGATACAGGTACCAGGGCCTTTCAGGCTTGTCGAGGGGTTGGGTGCTGCCGGTAAAGATCAGCCCTGACCAGAATACCGGATGGGCGAAAATATCGTTGGATTGGGAAAGGTAATCCAGCTTGGCTTTTCGCAGCGCTTCATGCTTGTGCAGTCCTTTTTCCAGTCCGGAATAAAAGGATTTCATCAGCAGAATTGATGCTTCATGATGCTTGTGCCACAAGGTGAAAGCCATCGAAGGAATTCCCGACTTCAGGAGGCAGTACTGCCAGGGGGCAAGCTGTACCGGCGAAGCGGAATCCTGATGGACCAGGCTGTTGTGGTTCAGCACTATCAACCGGGCGTGCAATTCTATGTCTGCAAATTCCCAGGCATGGAGTTTATCATCATTTACGCTGTCTTTCCGGTTTTTATTGAACCCGATAGCCGAATGGAGCGGT
>JBKHBQ010000285.1:0-4955 GCA_046542305.1 Bacteroidales bacterium | reverse complement strand
GAATTGAGGCCATCGCTCAAAAACAGCGAATAGACAACCAGAAGACCACCGGTCAGCAGACTGAAGATGCCCATACCTGCCGGCACGTACTTCCTTCTTTTTTTCGCAGCTCCCTTTTCCGCAGTTGCACCCTTTACCAGGAGGGCAAGCGGTTGCTTCAGCTTTTTCCTGATGACAAAAAACATGATGGATGCCGCGATCAGTACTGAAATTGTGGCACCGGTGAAAAGGCTCAGCGGATTCACATGCACGCTCAGCATTTGGGTCCGCACCACATCCTGCCACACGCTGTTCAGCGCCGAAAGGATCAGTTGATTATAAAGCAATCCGGCAAATGCCCCGGCCACACTGCCCAGCAGCGCCACCAGCAATGCCTCCGTGAGCTGGATTTTCAGGATCGACGGTTTTCTGAAACCCACTGCCGCCAGGATGCCGGCTTCCTGCCTGCGTGATTCGGCTGCCAGCCCAAAAAGCAGGGCCGTAAGTAATACCGCAGCGGCGATCACGAAAAAGCTCAGGCTGAGGAACAGTCCGGCAAAATCCACGGCATGTTCCACCGCATAATATCCCTCTTCCTTTACCGGCCGGAATGCCAGTCCAAAATCCGAAGGCGATAATGCATCTGATAATTTTTGTTGAAGATTTTCTGCCGGGATGTCCTCCGTGGAAAAACGTATGGCGGTAAAATTCCCGAATTCATTGCCCCACATTTCCGTTCCCGCGCTGATATTGATAAGCGCCTTGGGTGTTCCGCGGTGGTCGTCCCAATAGGTTTCGTCCTTGTCGCGAATGCGATCGAGATCAATGGGCACGCTGCTGTTCCATTCAGAGCAGCTTCCGGCGTCCGCCAGGCCCGGAAAATCCGGCATAAGCGAACCTCCTGTAAGATAATCCTGCACAGGAATCACCTCCCTGATTACAAATTTGCGCGAGGTTTCATCCAGCCGGCGCAAAGGACCGATCACATAATAGGTAAAAGTGAGTGTGTCGCCTGCCGCTGCACCCAAATCGTCAGCCAGCCATTGGTTAATAATGGTTTCGTTGATTTCAAGGTCTGCGGGTATCAACGGCGGCGTTGCGGCCGAAACAAAGGAATAAGGCGTGTGGCGGCCGTTATAACCAAGATCGTTTACCAGGTAAGTGAGGATTTTCTTGTCCGGCAGATTGAGGTTTTCGATGGCTTTGATTACCGGCGGATCTATAAAAATGCGGTCCGTGGTGAGTTCGATGAAGCCCTGATCGAGCCGCCGGATCTGCAGACCGGCGTCGGTAAGTTTCCAGCTTCTGGCAAAAGTCTGCTTAACCTTCTTTTTATCCAGATCATTCCCCGACAGTAAAATGGTGTTCACCCTGTTTTCCAGGTTGAGTTTTGCTGACAGCTCTTTCATGGAGACAAATACATTGAACGGGGCGGATTGAATGCTTTGCAGGCTGAATCTTCCCATCTCTTCGGCGCCCAGAACAGCCGCAATTTTCAACCTGAGGGCGACCGTTGAGGTTTCGGCGGCAAAAGGCGCATTGACAGGTATCGGACTACTTTCGTTTACGCGGATCAGGATGAAATCGCCTGCCGAAACATTCAACCTCTCTGCGGTATTGGTGCTGATGAGGGCTTCTCCCTTTCGGGGTAAAGGAATATTCTTTCCGGTCAGCTCACCGAATTCTTTATCGATGCCGATCACCTGCACCCGGTTTAGCTCCGATCCGCCGGCAGGATTCCTGGCCACACCCTGCATCATGAGCAGCGGGGCGGACCTGGTATCCAACTCAGCCCCTATTCTCTCTGCTAACGCGACATCTACATAGCGGTCGCCGGTTTGCAGTGCAAATGCGGTATTTCCCAGCCGGGCCTCCACAATCTGCCTCAGGCTGTACTTCACCGAATCGCCCACCACCAGCGCGCCGGTGAGCACCGCAGCGCTGATGAGCGTACCCGCGAACACCGCCAGGTGGCGGCGCCGGAAATACCATAGGCTGCGGATGATGAATGTGAGTGGATGCATATCAGGAAATCAGCTTACCGTTTTGCAGATGGAGTACGTTTTTCATGCGTGCGGCAAGCTCCATGGAATGAGTAACCACCACCAGCGCCACCTGCTGTTCTGCGTTGATCTTTACCAGCAGCTCGCCCAGGTGCGCTGCCGATTCGTTGTCCAGCGATCCGGTGGGCTCGTCGGCCAGAAGGATTTCAGGTTCGTTCATCAGGGCCCTTACAACGGCCGTACGTTGGCATTCGCCCACCGATAACTGTCCCGGTCGCTGTGTCGTTTTCCCGGCCAGGCCAACACTGTCGAGCAGCTCCATAGCCCGGCGGGAAGCGTTTTTCCGTAGCGCCCGGTCAGTGGAAGGCATCACCGGAAGGAGCACGTTCTCAAGCATGGTGAGTTGCGGCAGCAAATGATGCACCTGGAAGACAAAGCCGATTTTCCGGTTGCGGATCAGTGCCAGTTGATCGTCGTTCATGCCTGTCGCCGCTTCACCGTCGAAAAACACGCTGCCAGACGAAGGCTTGTCGAGCGTGCCCATGATGTTGAGCAGGGTGCTCTTCCCCGAACCTGAAGGTCCGACTACTGCCATGGAATCGCCATGCCTGATATTCAGATCAATGCCACGGAGCACCTCGCGGCGTTCGGTGCTATCCGGTACAGCATAATACTTATGGATTTGTTTCAGTTCGATGTTCATCATCAGCAAAGATAAATTATCAAGCAACTCAGTAGCCGACCCTGCGAAAAAACGCCTGCTATATTTATACTACTGTAAGGTCGACAGGCGGTTAGGTATTTGGTCTGACAAAAAAGATTAACGATTTTGGAATTAAGAAGTTTGACATTGAAAATCGGAAATCGTTAATCTCCAATCTGAAATCAACAATAAAAGAAATCAGCAAACATTCAATAAACAGTTACCTATTTACAGCCTCTGCAGCAGGCTTTTCTATTCCGGTACTTCTCCTGTTCTTCCGGATGATATCCTTATAAATCGCCACCACATTTCTGGTAAGCACATTAAAATGGAATTTTTCTTCCACTGCTTTTCGCCCGTTGCGGCTGCGGGTCATGAGTTTTTCCCTGACGGAAAGCGCCTCTGCCAGTTTTTCTGCCAGTGCTTCAGGTGTGTTGGGCTCATAAATCCAGCCTCCACCGGAAACCTTCACCACTTCCGGAAAAGCGCCCAATGCCGGTTGTACTACAGGAATCCCCGATGCCATCGACTCAAGCTGGTACAATCCGAAGGCTTCGCCTTTTAGCACTGGTACCGAAAGCAGCGTGAGTCCGTTGAAAAATTTTTCCAGAACCGATTTCCTGAAATCCTCCACAATTTCCACATCGTGGTGAAAACCGTGCTTTCTGAGTTTTTGGATTTGTTTGCGGATGAACCGCTTGTCGTCGGCTGTCATTCCGCCGGTAAGACGCAGCCTGGCATTGGTGAAGGCGGGGTTCTTTTTGAGAAGGATAAAGGCATCCACCAGCACCCCCAGTCCTATTTCTTCATGAAGCCTCGAAAGGTAGCCGATCACCGGCGCATCCGGCGCTGGTTCGTGGTAGGTATAGGCATCCGGATCAATCCCCACATGGACCGTGTGCAATTTTTCATCAGGGATCTGCATCTTTTCGCGCATCAATCCGGCAAAATAATCACTCACGGCGATGAAGGCATCCACGTCGGCCGCCTTTTCGGCCATCAGTTGCCACACACGGCTGCGGTAAGGCTCGTTCATTACATCCACCCACACATCTTCGTCCTGCAGGGAGCAAACCACCGGAATGCCCAGTTCACTTTTGATTTTATAAGCCAGGCCCAGTAAGAGGGCGTTTGAAAGATGCACCACATCCGGTTTCTCGTGATCGCGCAGGTAATCGATCAATTGCTGAAGTTCTTCCTGCTGATAGCCTTCATGGCCCCTGAGCATCGAGATGGTCATATCGCCCAGCCCGGTGGCACGTGTTGAGCCGGCTTTGCTTGCCGCATACCGCAGCACCGGCGAAGAATCCAGCAAACGGGTCAGCCATTGGGGCAACTTTTTCAATTTTAAAGCCTGCTTCACATAAATATTCACGGCACCGTAAAAAACAGGCATATCCTGGTCGTTCGGATCGTGATCGGCAAACAGGGGCAGATAAATCGGCAACGTGTGAGCCTCATGCCCCATCAGCTTGAGCGACTGCACGAAGCCACTGTCGCGAAGGCAGTTGCCGCAGTAAAATGTGCCGCCAAATCCGGGTACGATGTTGATGATCTTCATATGATGTTGTGTTTGATTTAAAATTCAACCAATGGCCGGTTCTTCTGAAATCAATCATTCACCGGCCCGAAACCATATACCCTTCCGTCGGTATCGCACACCACCACAAGGTTTCCTGTAACTGCCGGTGTGCTCCTGAGCGGGCTGCCGATTTCGTACGACCAGATTTTTTCGCCATTGGCAAGTCGCAACAGGTACAGCCTTCCGTCCGCCGATGTCAGCAGAACCTTGTTCCCTGCAATCACCGGAGAGCTTTCCACTTTTCCAAGCGCCCTGAAGTTCCAAACCAAATTCCCATCTGTTTTATTGAAGCAATACAGATTTTTATCGCGCGACCCGATCAGCACCCTGTCGTCGCTTACGGCCGGTGAGCCGATGATTTCACCCCCATCGCCGAAATTCCATACAATTTTTTTCGACTTCATATCGATGCCGTAAAATTTCCCGTCGTAATCACCCACAAAGGCCAAACGCTCGCCAAAAGCCGGTGAGGCCGCCACGTAGGTCCCGATTTCCACCTGCCCCTTTCGTTTGCCATTCTCCACATTGACCAGGTGCAACATCCCGTCGCATCCGCCGAACGAAGCCAGGCCGTCCTTTATGGCCACCGCGCCGTTGATATAGCTGTCTGACTCGTAACTCCACAGTGAATCGCCGGTGGTGGCCTCCAGTGCATGCAGGTAAAAATCATAGCTTCCCACCAAAATAA
>JBKHBQ010000024.1:0-24856 GCA_046542305.1 Bacteroidales bacterium | reverse complement strand
GCATCGATTCCCTGAATACAGGCGTAGCCAGCCGCTCGGGCGAAACGTACAGAAATTTGGCCTCACCGTACATGGCATTGTTCAGCGCCACCTCCACCTCACCGGGCCGCATGCCGGAATAGATTGCAAAAGCCTTGATTCCGGTCTTTTTAAGCCGGTCCACCTGATCCTTCATCAGCGCAATGAGCGGCGAAATAACCAGGCAAACGCCATCCCTGGCCATCGCCGGAACCTGATAGCACAGCGATTTCCCACCCCCCGTGGGGAGCAGCGCCAGGGTATCGCGACCTTCGAGCACCGAGGTGATAATCTCCTCCTGCATAGGCCTGAAGTGCGAGTAGCCCCAGTTTTTTACGAGGATTTGCTGAATATCCATGTCATTTGTGTTACCTGACGAAAATACGAATAAAATGGAGTTTGCAGGTGCACCATTTCCACGATTACGTTAAAATGCCTTAAGTTTGCAGAAAAAACCACCATGGCTTCACAATCGAAGTACAACCGGCGTGGCGTTTCGGCCAGCAAGGAAGATGTCCATCAGGCAATAAAACATATCGACAAGGGGCTTTATCCCAAGGCCTTTTGCAAAATCATGCCCGATCTTTTGGGCGGCGATCCGGCATATTGCAACATTATGCATGCCGACGGTGCCGGCACCAAATCGTCGCTGGCTTACCTGTACTGGAAAGAAACCGGCGACCTGTCTGTCTGGCGCGGAATTGCTCAGGATGCCATCGTGATGAACCTCGACGACCTGCTTTGCGTGGGCGCTAACGGAACCATCCTGCTTTCATCCACCATCGGTCGGAACAAAAACCTGATTCCCGGCGAAGTGATCTCGGAAATCATCAATGGTACTGAGGAGTTTGTGCAACAGATGCGCCAACATGGCATAAACATTTTCAGCACTGGCGGCGAAACGGCCGATGTGGGAGACCTGGTGCGCACGATCATTGTAGACTCCACAGTAACCACACGCATGAAACGCGATGAGGTGATCGATAACCAAAACATTCGTGCGGGAGACGTAATCGTCGGGCTGGCATCCTTTGGTAAGGCAAGTTATGAATCTGCATACAACGGAGGCATGGGCAGCAACGGACTGACCTCGGCACGCCATGATGTGTTCGGCAAATACCTTGCTGAACATTATCCCGAAAGTTACGACCCGCAGGTACCCGACGAACTGGTTTACAGCGGAAATTTATCACTCACCTCACCTACTGAAGTTCCGGATGTGAATGCCGGCAAACTCGTACTCTCCCCTACCCGCACCTATGCACCTGTTGTTTACAGGATTCTCCGCGATTACCGGAAGCAAATCCACGGCATGGTTCACTGCAGTGGCGGGGCTCAGACCAAAATTCTGCATTTTATCGATAAACTGCATATAGTTAAGGATAACCTCTTCGAAATTCCGCCGCTGTTCCACATGATCAGGGAAGAATCGGGTACCGAATGGAAGGAAATGTACCAGGTTTTCAACATGGGACACCGCATGGAACTGTACGTTCCCGAGGAAATCGCTGATGACCTGGTCAGGATCTCCGGATCATTCAACGTGGATGCCAGGATCGTTGGACGTGTAGAAGATTCCGGCCGAAAGCGACTCACGATAGTTTCGGAGTCAGGTACTTTTGAATACGAATAATTCCATCGTCCGGTTCCTTATCAGGTCTTCCAAAAAGTTAAAAAAAGCCCGCAATCCGAAAGTTGCAGGCCCTGCGATATTTCATTCATTCATTCATTCATTCATTCATGCTAATTTCAGCAAGAAGTTAAAAAGCACCGTGCTTTTCAATGATTCTTTCATATTCTCTGGTTTATTTGAAGATAGGGTTTACACAGATCGGATTTCTATCCGCGACCGGCTTCATTACGAATCATCAGAGATTTTTTCTCGTCGGCCTTACGGGCAACGCCACATAAAAAGTAGTTCCTTTAGCGGGGTTGCTTTCCAGCCAGATTTTTCCGTTGTTTTTCTCTACAAATTCCTTGCAAAGCACCAGGCCGATGCCTGTTCCGGTTTCGCCGGCAGTTCCGGTGGTGGTTTTTGAGTTGGTAATTTCGAACAGATCGGGTATTTCATCCTGCGGAATGCCCACGCCGCTGTCGGAAACCGAAATTACCATGCTTTCGGGGTAATCGGGATGTTTACCGCATTCCACCAGGATCAGCCCGTCTTTGGGTGTAAACTTGATGGCATTGGAAATCAGGTTTCGCAGAACGGTATTGATCATGTTAGGATCAACCCACACCAGCCTCTCGCATGTTGCCCCCTTTCGCAACCTGATGTTTTTGCCTTCCGCATTGGATTTCAGCAGGGAAAAATTCAGATCGATCAGGGTGGAAATATCTACAAATTCAGCATCGAAATTGATTTTTCCCACCTGCAGCCGCGACCATTCGAGCAGGTTCATCAGCAGCTCGTATGCCCCCTCGGATGAAGATCTGATGGAATGGATCATCATCAGTTTTTCATTATCCTGAAATTCCGGCCATTCATCCGTAAGGAGGGTTGAAAAGCCGATGATGGCATTGAACGGATTCTTCAGATCGTGTGCGATAATGTTGAAAAACCGGTCCTTGGTCAGGTTCGATTCGCGCAACTGCCGCTCGGATTCCCTGAGCAGTTGCTCGGATTGCTTACGCTTGATGGACAGGCTGATCTGTGGCGAAATCACTTCAAGAAATTCGAGGTCGCTGTGGTCGAAAGCATTTTCGTTGTCATAGTTTTGCAGCACCATAATGCCGATCACCTCCCCTTCGACGAGCAACGGAATACCCAGCCATACCTTTGCAGGCGTACCCACGATTTCAATTTCGCCGTTCCGGGCCAGTTGGTCTATATCCGAAGCCTTCATCAATAAAGAGGTCTTTTTTTTCAGCACCAGCGAACTCACGGTTTTTTCGGCAGGAAAACTGTCGAAGCTGTCCTTTTCATCCCTGAAATACGGGAGGCTTAATGTGTTTTCATCCGAATCATAAAGGGCGATAAAAAAATTCTTGGTATCGATCACTCGCGAAAGTTCGTTGCGGATATTTTCGAACAACGAGTCGAGATCCTCCACAATATTCACCGAACGTGCAATATTAAGCATTACGGCGTTGATTTCTGCAGTTTTGATCCTGTCGCTGATGTCCTCAACAGTACCGTCGAGCACGGTGCAGTTCATGGCTTTGTCGAACCGCGCCCTTAAATTCAGCCTGACATGAAACTTTTCCCCGCTTTTTTTACGGAAACTGGTTTCGAACGATTTGATCTCGGATGAATGCTGCAACTGATCGAGGATCCTTTTGCGAAAAGCCGGGTCAGCATATACATCCAGCCCGATATGGGAAACATAATCAAGCACCTCCTCGGGCTGATCGAAGCCTAACATTCTGGCAAAAGTGGTATTTACTTCAAGGAATTTGCCCTCGGGAAGGCTTCTGAAGAATCCAAGCGGCGCATGCTCGAATATGGAACGGTATTTCTCCTGCCTGCTCCACGCTTCGGTCCAGGTGCTGTTTTCGCCGGAAACAGGTGTTCCAACCATCATGCAGCCCGTTACCCGGTGCTCCTGGTTTTTGATCAAATTCATCGACCACGAAAAAACCCTTTCATTTCCATCCGAATCCTGAACCACCAATATTTTATCACTGAAATCCTTTCCGGCCAGCATCAAATTGTGGCAGATACGCTTCAGGCGAATGCCTGTGTCAGCTTTGCCAAAAAGCTTTATCCATCTGCTGTCGTTGCCAAGGAATAAATCCCTTGAGAACCCTGAAACTTTTTCGGCATAACGATTAAAAAAAATCATTCTGCAGCGAATGTCCTGGATCTCAATCCAGATATTGGCCTGATCGAGGATGCTCCACGCACTTCCGTTCTCCGGAAGAGTACCGGTATCAATATGTTCGCCTTGTTTATTGTTCACTGTTTGCTACTGTGGTGGCAGTGCTTTTGATTAACTAAAAACCGGATATACCGGAAACCGTCAAATTTAGAATAAAATGATCAAACAACCAACTCATGTGAATAATTAAAATTTTCCCGTGAACTAAAGATAATTTGACATTCGGCCATTACAACCAATCAATTTTCTATATTTGTTCTTTAACAAACAATCTTATACTTATGAAAAAAATCCTTGTACCCGTTGATTTTTCGGAGCATATGGATACGGTTTGCAGGTTTGCACTGGAAATCGCCAAAAAAACCGGGGGAGAAATCCGGTTGTTTCATGCGTATTTCGATTACATCATTGTATCGAACAGCAGCTTTCCCTATTCGGTGGATACCAATGAAATGTTCAATCAGGAAATGATGATCAGGATCCGCGAAGAAGCGCAGAATGATATGGACCGGCTGAAAGCCAGACTTTCCGATGAACTTAAGCAGGAAAATGTTGAACATGTAAAGGTGGTTTATACCCTAACGGGAGGACTCCCCGAAGAGGAAATCATCAATATCTCCGAAACCTACAATCCCGACCTGATCGTGATGGGAACCCGCGGCAAGGGCGAAAAAGATATCCTCACCGGAAAGATCTCTTCGAAAGTGGTTCAGAATGCTGATTGCCGCATTCTTACCGTGCCGAGAAATGCAGATTATCATGGATTCGACAACATGCTTTACGCCACCGATTTCAATGACGAGGATGTAAAGGACATCAGCAAACTAATCGATCTGCTTAGCGATTATGATCCCGTGATCCATTGTGTACACATCAACATAGATAAGGACAGAATAGCCGACGAAAGTAAAATGAATGTTCTCAAATCTCATTTTAAAGAACAAACCGAAGCAGGCAGGTTAATTTTTCGTGTGATCGATAAGGAGGATTTTCTGACAGGCATCAACGAATATGTAAAGAAAAATCACATCGATATTACGGCAGTAGTCCGCCACAGAAAAAGCTTCCTGAAGCGGCTGTTTGTAAAGGATCACACCCGCGAGCTTCTGTTCCATTCGGATATTCCGCTCTACATTTTTCCGGGAAAATAGTGTGCATGCGCGCAGGAATATGAAAGGCATAACGCGGCTTTTGCACATAGTTCTTATCTTTGGCGCCACATTTTGATTTCGAACGCACACTGATGAAACTGTCCGTAATTATTGTCAATTACAATGTAAAGTATTTTCTGGAACAATGCCTGCACTCGGTGCGGAAGGCATCGCAAGGGCTGGCGTGCGAGGTATTTGTGGTCGACAACCGTTCGGTTGACGGATCGGTGAAGATGGTCCGCGACAAATTTCCCGAGGCAAAGGTGATCGACAACAACGAAAACCTGGGTTTCTCAAAGGCCAACAATCAGGCTATCCGGCAGGCCCGGGGCGAGTATGTCCTGCTCCTGAATCCCGACACGGTGGTGGAAGACGACACCTTCCAGAAGATCATCGATTTTATGGACAGCCATCCCGAGGCCGGCGGCCTGGGTGTAAAAATGGTGGATGGGAAAGGCAAATTCCTCCCCGAATCAAAGCGCGGCCTTCCCACTCCCGATGTGGCTTTTTACAAGATTTTCGGGCTCTCCAAATTGTTTCCGAAATCCAAAACCTTCGGACAATACCACCTCAGCTATCTCGATCAGGACGAAATCCATGAAGTGGAAATCCTTTCGGGGGCTTTCATGCTGATCCGCAAGAAAGTGATCGACAAGATCGGCGGGCTCGACGAAAGCTACTTCATGTACGGTGAGGATATCGACATGTCGTACCGCATTTTAAAGGCCGGATACAAAAATTATTACTTCCCCAAAACCCGCATTATTCACTACAAGGGCGAAAGCACCAAGAAAAGCAGCATCAATTATGTGATGGTGTTTTACAATGCCATGATGATCTTTGCACGCAAGCATTTCAGCCAGAAAAATGCGCGGCTGTTTTCGTTTTTGATCAACATGGCCATCTATCTCAGGGCGTCGCTCTCCATTCTTAAACGCATTGCCGATAAGGCGCTGCTGCCGGTATTGGATGCGTTTGTGATTTACGGCGGCATTTTTTTCATCCAGGATTACTGGGCCGATTCGGTGGTATTCCCCGGAGGGGGCAATTACCCGCCCGAATTCCTGCTGATCGTGCTGCCGGCATACATCGTCATCTGGCTTGTTTCGGTGTACCTTTCGGGCGGTTACGACAAACCCATCAACCTCTTTCGGATATTCAGGGGATTCTTCAGCGGCACCGTGGTTATCCTGGTCATTTACAGCCTGCTTGATGAGTCGTGGCGCTTTTCGCGGGCGCTGATTCTGCTGGGAGCACTGTGGGGCTACATTTCCACCACCGGCATCAGGCTGATCTTTAACCTGCTTGGTTTCAGGAATTTTAAGGTCGGGAGTGTGAAAAACAAGCGATATATTGTAGTGGGCAGCAAGGATGAAGCCGACCGTGTAGCCAAACTTCTCACCACGTTCGAAACGCAGCCGGCATTCATAGGCCTTGTCAGTGTAAACGAAAATCCACAGGAGGGATCATTCATCGGTTCCTTCAACGAAATTCGCGATATCATCGAGATCTATAAAATAAATGAGATCGTTTTTTGTGCGCGCGACCTTCCCTCGCGCAGGATCATCGACAAAATGTCGGAGCTGAAATTTCCGCATGTCGATTACAAAATCGCACCGCCCGAAAGCCTTTCGCTTATCGGCAGCAATTCCATCAATACCGCCGGCGACCTGTACACCATGGAGATCAACTCGATCGGCAAGATCAGCAACCGGCGCAACAAACGCTTTCTCGACCTGGTTGCGTCGCTGGTGCTGCTGCTTTCGCTGCCGGTGTCGGTGTTGTTGGTAAAAAAACCGGGCGGATTGATCAGAAACATAATGATGGTACTCATCGCACGGAAAACCTGGGTAGGATATTGCCGCACAAAATCGTACGACATTGAGCAACTGCCGGATTTGCCCGGCGGGGTACTCAACCCTTCGGATGCACTGCGGGTAAACAGCCTCAGCAAAGAAACCCTCGAACGGCTCAACCTGCTGTATGCCCGCGATTACAAGGTGAAAAACGATCTCAACATCATCCTCAAAGGCTTTAAACGGCTGGGCAGCCGCTGAATTTAATAATAGTTAACACTGGTTGAGCGCGCATTTCCTTATTTTTGCACTTGCGCGCACCGAAAGTGCCATGAACATTTGCCATGAGGCGTTGTTCACATACTTGATTAAACAAAGTGTTTTGAAAGTATAATATCTTATCAATGTCTAAATTTGAAATTGTAATGCCCAAGATGGGCGAAAGCATTATCGAAGCCACCATCACCAAATGGTTGAAAAACGTTGGCGATCAGGTAGAAGAAGATGATTCACTTGCAGAGATTGCCACCGACAAAGTCGACTCGGAGATTCCTTCGCCGGTGGAAGGCAAACTGGCAGAGGTGTTCTATCAGGAAGGCGATGTAGTGGCCGTGGGAAAGCCCATTGCCGTGATCGAAATGGAAGACGAAGAGGATGAAGCAGCGGAAGAAAAAGCCGACATCATAGAAAAGGAAGTTCAAACGGCTTCGACCGTACCTGCTGATACCGAAGAAACACCTCAGATAAAGGAAGGTGACTATTCGGGTTCTTCACGTTTTTATTCGCCGCTGGTGAAAAGCATTGCCGGCAAGGAAAACATTCCGCTGAGCGAGCTCGAAAAAATTCCGGGCAGCGGAAAAGACAACCGGGTGACCAAGCAGGATATTTTGAAATACCTTGAAGAGCGCAAAGAAGGAAAAGCGCCGGAGGCGCCGGAGCAAGCTCCTGCCGAAGCACCTGCAGCAGCAGCACCAACCGCACGGCCGGCAACGCCAAAGGCTGAAGCCCCGAAAGTTGAAGCCGGCACCGGCGACGAAATTGTGGAAATGGACCGCATGCGCAAACTCATTGCCGATCACATGGTGATGTCGAAGCAGGTGTCGCCGCACGTTACCTCATTCATCGAAGTGGACGTAACCGATATCGTCAACTGGCGAAACAGCATCAAGGATAAATTCCAGAAGCGCGAAAACCAGAAATTCACCTTCACGCCCATTTTTATCGAAGCCGCAGCCAAAACACTGCGCGACTTCCCGCTGGTGAACGCCTCGGTGGACGGCACGCGCATTGTCAAACGCAAACAGATCAACATCGGAATGGCCACGGCCCTGCCCAGCGGCAATCTCATCGTTCCGGTGATAAAAAATGCAGACAACCTGAATCTTGTGGGTATGGCCAAACGCGTAAACGACCTGGCAAGCCGCGCGCGCAACAACAAGCTCGATCCTGACGATATCCAGGGCGGTACCTTTACCGTGACCAACTTCGGCACCTTCGACAGCCTTACCGGCACGCCCATCATCAATCAGCCGCAGGTAGCCATCCTCGGCCTGGGCGCCATTAAAAAACGGCCCGTGGTGCTGGAAACCCCGCAGGGCGACGTAATTGCTATCCGCCACATCATGATCCTGTCGCTGGCATACGACCACCGCCTGGTGGATGGCGCCATGGGAGGCATGTACCTGAAGCAAATCCGTGAATACCTGGAAAATTTCGATACCACGCAATCCGTCTGAATCATTGAATTGATGAAATAGAAATAACAAATCCAACCCCCGGGGAAAACCATCCCGGGGGTTTGACTTTAATCAAATTACAATTATGGAGCTACATCTGACCAAGCCACTCGCATTTTTCGATCTGGAAACCACCGGAATTAAAGTTGCTGTCGACAGGATCATCGAGATCAGCGTAATGAAAATCAACCCGGATGGCAGTAAAGACATGTTTACCAAACGCTGCAACCCGTGCATGCCCATCCCGGAAAGATCTACTGAGATCCACGGCATTACCGACGAAGACGTGAAGGATGCCCCCACCTTTAAAGAAATTGCAAATCCGCTGAACCAGTTTATCGGCAATGCCGATCTGGCCGGATACAATTCCAACAGGTTCGACATCCCCCTGCTGGTGGAGGAATTTCTTCGTGCGGAAGTGGATTTCGATCTGAAAGGACGGCGGTTTATCGATGTGCAGAACATCTTTCACAAAATGGAACCGCGCACGCTGAAAGCTGCCTACAAATTTTACTGCGGGCAGGAGTTGATAAACAACCATTCGGCAGAGGCCGATACCATTGCCACATACGAGATTCTTAAGTCGCAGCTCGATATGTATCAGGGCGTAAAGTACAAGGATAAGTCGGGCAAAATTTCCGAACCGATCGTGAATGATGTGGATGCGTTGAGCAGCTTTTCGGAACAATACAGCAACGCCGACCTGATCGGCCACATCATCTTCAACGAAAAAAAGCAGGAAGTTTTCAATTTCGGGAAACACAAAGGCAAACTGGTGGAAATGATCTTCGAACGGGAGCCCCCCTACTACGACTGGATGATGAAAGGCGATTTCCCGCTGTCGACAAAAAAAGTAATTACCGCCATCAAGTTGCGAAGTTTCAACAAAGGATCGGTATCGGGACGTTGATTTATTTCAGTCTGACTGAAATTTTATCCGGTGGAAAATTCGTATCATTACAAGTGCAATTTATAATGCGTCAGCTTTCATGAGGATAACATTTTTGATGTTGTTACTTTTTCCGGTTGCAGCCCTGGCACAGGACAGTGCGTCAGAAAATCTGCGTATTGCCATCGAGATCAATAAAAAAGGTGAGTACGAAGCCTCCATACTTTTCTGCACCAGAGCCCTGGAAATCGACAACACCATGAGCGACGCCTTCTTCCTTCGCGGTTTCAACCATTATACCCTGGAAAACTACCGGGAAGCGATCCGCGATTTTTCGGCCACCATATATCTCGACGACACCTTCCTGGACGCTTACCTTTACCGGGCAAAATGCAAACAGGCCACCAACAACTTTATTGGTGCCGTAAAGGATTTCAACAAAGCCCGCGAACTAAATTCCGCGCAGGCGACACTTTTCATGCTGAAGGGTTTTTTTTCATCGATATTCGGCGGAAAGGAGAAAAAAACTCAATTGGCCAGGTAAAACGAACAGCATGACCTTTTTTTGGTTTCAATTGAAAATGACAGTGGAAAAGTGTTACCAGGCATTGATCAGGAAAAAACTGAGGCGGGCATAAAAAAAGGGTAAGTTACCTGCATCGCACCGCTACAACCGCCTACCCTTGCTACCTTCCGGTCCTGGGGGAATTCAGCGGGAGCTGGTCGTACAGGACTTACCCGGCTGCAAAAGTACTAAATCTATCCAATCTGCAAGTACAATCCTTCTTTTTTTTCCAAAAGGATTGTTGATTTGTTTGTACATTTGCTTCATCAAACATCGAAATCAAAAGCATATGGAAACAAAGTCGACCTTCGCAGGAATTACCCTCACCAACGGCCTCATCGGCGCTGCTATTCTTTTCGTACTGAACGTGCTGTACTATGTTCTTAACATAAATTATTTCAGCATTGGATTTGGCATCCTCAGTTTCATTGTCACCTTTACCATTATTATTGTAATGATGGTGATTGCCATGAAAAACCACCGCGACAAGGTTCAGGGCGGGGTAACCAACTACGGCCACAAACTTCTTGCAGGAATTGTGGTAAGCCTCTTAGCCATCCTTTTATCGGGATTTTTAAATTTTGTATTTTTTGAACTGGTTGATCCCGACTACATGAACAACCAGATGGAAGATTTTTTGTATTCCATGGAAGACCGTGGCATGACGGAAGAACAACTTGAAATGATGCACGATCAGATGGCTGGAAACAAAACACCCTTGCAACAATGGATACAGGGGTTAAAATATTTGCCCATTGTTGCCGTTGTCCTGTCATTGATTGTTGCAGCATTTGTAAAAAGCGATACAACTACCGATAACATAGCAGTTTAATGGATCTTTCAATAGTAATACCTTTATATAACGAAGAAGAATCACTCTCCGAACTTGCCGGCTGGATTGAGCGGGTGGTGAAAAAAGAAGGGCTGAGCTACGAAATCATTTTTGTGGACGACGGCAGCATCGACGGTTCATGGCAGGAGATCGAAATTCTCAGCCAGCGCGATCCGCATATCAAAGGCATAAAATTCAGAACCAACTACGGCAAGTCGGCGGCACTGAACCGCGGTTTCGACCTGACCTCCGGCGAAGTGGTGATTACCATGGACGCCGACCTGCAGGACAGCCCCGATGAAATCCCGATGCTTTATCGAATGGTACGTCTGGATGGGTACGATATTGTATCAGGATGGAAGAAAAAGCGCCGCGACCCTCTTGGCAAACGTTGGCCGTCGAAATTTTTTAACTGGACTACCCGCAGAATTTCCGGATTAAAATTGCACGATTTTAATTGCGGGCTGAAAGCCTACAAAAAAGAAGTGATCAAATCCATCGAGATCTACGGCGAAATGCACCGCTACATTCCGGTGATCGCGCGATGGGCAGGGTTCAGAAAAATTACCGAAAAGGTAGTGAATCATCAGAAGCGCAAGTACGGGAAATCCAAATTCGGTGCTTCCCGGCTCATCAAGGGTTTTCTGGACCTGGTCTCGCTCACTTTTGTGACGAGGTTCGGAAAACGGCCCATGCATTTCTTCGGGGTGATCGGCATTTTGTTGTTCATCGCGGGTTTGGCCATTGCGCTGTACCTTACATGGGCGAAGTTATTCATGCTTGAATATAAAATGACCGAACGGCCGTTGTTTTATTTCGGGCTGCTGGCCATGATCATGGGTACCCAGGTGTTTGTAGCCGGGTTTGTCGCCGATCTGATTTCGAGAAATTCCTCCCGGAGGGATGATTATCTGATAGAAAAAACAATCGTAAAACAACAACGGAAGCAGCAGTGGAACAAACAGGACAAGAAGCCCGACAATCGGCAGGCCCAGAAAACTCCCAGGCCGCAGGCCAGGCCCGAGAGGAAGTCTTCCGGGAGGCCTCAGCCTCAAAAACAGCCTGCGGAGAGCAAACAAAGAGACCAGCAGCAGAACCAGGATCAACAAAAGAAGCAGGATCAGCCTCAGAAACAGGATCAGCAGGATCAGCAACAGAAAAGGAGATCCTCAAGGGGCAGAAGGCGCCCATCGGGCCAGCAACAAACCCCCGGACAGGAAGGGAAACCGCAGCCTCCGCAGCAGGGCGATCAGGACAGCAAAAATCAGTCGTAATCCTCGGATCGGCGTACCCGTTGCGCGGCGGTCTGGCTGCCTACAACGAACGCCTGGCCCGGGCCTATCAACAGCAGGGTTACCGCGTTAAAATCTTTACCTTCTCACTTCAATATCCGGGCTTTTTATTTCCGGGCAAAACACAATACAGCAGCGAACCCGCACCAAAAGATCTTCATATCGAGGTGCTGGTAAATTCCACAAATCCGCTCAACTGGATCAGTGTAGGCAACCGCATCAAAAATATGATGCCCGACCTGCTGATCATAAAGTTCTGGATTCCGTTCATGGGGCCGTGTTTCGGTACAATTGCACGGATCGTAAAGCGAAACCGGCACACCAAAGTCATCAGCATTCTCGATAATATCATTCCGCACGAAGCACGCCCGGGCGACCGGGTGCTTTCGAATTATTTTGTAAAGCCCATGGATGGCTTCGTGGCCATGTCAGACCAGGTGATGAACGACCTGAAGCAGTTCGATCAGCAAAAGCCCCGGGCCTTTTGTCCGCATCCGCTTTACGATCATTTTGGCAGCCGTCAGCCGCGTGAAACTGCCATAAAGAAACTCGAACTTGATCCTGCTTTCCGGTATCTTTTGTTTTTCGGATTTATCCGCGACTACAAAGGTCTCGACCTCCTTTTGAAAGCCATGGCGCATCCGGATATCAAAAAGCAAGACATTAAACTTCTGGTGGCCGGCGAGTTTTATACGGATTCGAAACCTTATTTCGACCTGATCAGGGAAAATAAGCTGGAAAGCAGCGTGATCATGTCCAAAGATTTTATTCCCGACAGTCGTGTAGCCGATTATTTCAATGCCTGCAGCCTGGTGGTTCAGCCATACAAGGATGCTACCCAGAGCGGGGTCACGCAGATTGCCTATCATTTTGAAAAACCCATGGTAACAACAGATGTAGGAGGACTGGCCGAAATTGTCCCTGACGGAAAGGTAGGATTTGTGGTAAACCCTGTGGTTGAAGAAATTGCCGGAGCCATCCTGAGGTTCTTTAACGAAAACCATGAACAGGAATTCGTGGTAAACATCAGGCAGGAAAAAAAGAAATATTCCTGGGAAAGGATGATCGAAACAATAGATTTGCTTTCCATTAACGATTAACGATTTACGATTAACCATTCAAAGCAATGATACACCGCAGCAAAGCACCATTACGGCTGGGACTGGCCGGCGGGGGAACGGATGTAGCGCCTTATTCTGACCTGTTTGGCGGGGCGATCCTCAACGCTACCATCAGCATGTATGCCTATGCCACCATCGAGCCACGAACCGATGGTAAAATTATGCTCCGTTCCGAGGATAAAAACCAGGTGATCGAAATGGATGCCTCCGGGGAATTGCCCCTGAATGGCGAACTCGATCTGATGAAGGGAATTTACAACCGGGTGGTCCGTGATTTTGAAAAAAAGCCGCTTTCTTTTACGCTGACTACCTTTGTGGATGCACCTCCGGGCTCAGGATTGGGCACTTCTTCCACGCTTGTGGTGACCATACTTGGTGCCTTTGCACAGTGGCTGCGCCTGCCGCTTGGCGAATACGACATGGCTCACCTGGCTTACGAAATCGAACGCATCGACCTGAAGATGGCCGGTGGGAAGCAGGATCAGTATGCGGCCACCTTCGGCGGGGTAAATTTTATGGAATTCTACAGGGAAGATAAGGTGATCGTAAATCCGTTGCGCATCCGCAGCAAGTACCTCAATGAGCTGGCCCATAACCTGGTGCTGTATTTTACGGGAACCAGCCGGCTGTCGTCAAAGATCATCGAGGCACAGAGCCGCAATGTGGTGAGCGACAACAAAGAATCCATCGAAGCCATGCATCAGCTTAAAAAACAAGCGGTGATGATGAAGGAAGCCATCCTGAGAGGTGAACTCGAAAAGTTCGGACAGGTGCTGGATTTCGGCTGGCAGCATAAAAAACAAATGGCCGAGGGCATCAGCAATCCGATGATAGATGAGATTTATGAAAAAGCCAGGGGCAGCGGTGCATCCGGTGGAAAGATCTCCGGCGCCGGCGGCGGAGGCTTTATGATCTTTTACTGCCCCGGCAATACCAGAAATGCTGTGGTGAAAACACTCGAATCCTTTGGCGGTCAGGTAAAGCGATATGAATTTACCACACTCGGACTGACTACATGGTCGATATAGTGCGGAAGTGTGATATGGCGATAATGCGATAATGGGATAGGGCGACGGAGCGATAAGGTGGATAGGCGGTAAGATGATAATGTGATAATGAGATAATGGGATAATGCGATAATGCGAGAGGGTGATAGGGCGACGGAGTGATAATGTGAGAATGCGATAATGCGATAATGCGATTGGGCGATAGGGTGATTGTGCGAAGGAGCGATAATGCGCTAATGCGATAATGGGATAATCCATCCCGACCTGAGGAATAATGCGAATCCAATAACGTCGAAAGCAAATGACAGCTAAGCGAAATGGTGGCAAACCCAAATAACGCGAAGCCAATATATTCCAAAAAATTACTACTTTCATCCCGTGAAACAACGCAGCGTAATCGGACGTTTTTTGGTGTGGCGGGTGAAAAAGATCCCCGACAATTATTTCGTCATCATGATGAGCATAATCATTGGTTTGGCCGCCGGATTTTCTTCCTTCCTGCTGAAGAGTTTTGTGTTCTACATTAAAAATGAGCTTACCGGTTTTTTCAATATTTCCAGTCAGAACGTGCTTTATGTGCTGTATCCGATGATCGGCATTGCCGCTGCGGTGGTGCTGATCAGGTATGTGATCCGCGATCATACCAACCATGGGATTCCGCGCATTCTGTATGTTATTTCCCGGCTGGGCGGAAAAATGCGGCGGCACAAATATTTTTCAGCCATGCTTGGGAGTTCTTTTACGGCCGGATTCGGGGGATCGATCGGACTGGAATCCCCGATCATCACAGCGGGATCTTCCATCGGATCCGGCATCGGACAGGTTTTGCGGCTGAATTACAAAAACACCACCCTGCTCATCGGCTGCGGTGCGGCAGGCGCCATGGCTTCCATCTTTACCACACCGGTGGCTGCCGTTATTTTCGCCCTCGAGGTATTGATGCTCGACCTCACCACTTCTTCTATCATCCCCCTGCTGATCGCCTCGGTAACCGGTGCCATCACCACCAAGCTTCTGCTTGCCGACGAAATTCTCATCCATTTTGCCGTTACCCATCCCTTCGAGGTACGCGATGTACATTTTTATATTCTGCTGGGCATCCTTAGCGGAATGGTATCGCTGTATTTCAACTGGATGCACAACTACATCCGGATGAAGTTCAAGAAGATCAAAACCTTTTACAACAAACTGCTCATCGGCGGACTGGCACTCGGGATGCTGATTTTTCTCCTGCCACCGCTATACGGCGAGGGTTATGCTGCCATCAAGCTGATTATGACGGACCAGTCGGCTCACCTGCTCGACAATACTGCTCTGTACAACTACCGCGAAATTCCATGGGTGTTCATCGGGTTCATCATCATGCTGATCCTGCTCAAGATCGTGGCCACCACCCTCACAACCGAAGCCGGAGGGGTTGGCGGAATCTTTGCACCGGCCGCAGTAATGGGCGGCTTTACAGGCTTTGCACTGGCACGGCTTTTCAACCAGTTTGGATTTATCAGGCACCTGCACGAAGGAAATTTTACCCTCGTCGGGATGGCCGGCGTACTGGGCGGCGTACTGCATGCTCCGCTTACAGCCATCTTCCTGATTGCCGAAATGACAAACGGCTACGAGCTCATCGTACCGCTCATGCTTACGACGGCAATTTCATTCATCACCATAAAAATTTTCAGCCCGCATTCAATCTTTTCGCGGCAACTGGCCGAAACCGGAGGCCTCATCACACACGACAAGGATAAAACCGTGCTTACACTGCTGAATGTGAAACGGGTAATCGACACCGATCTGCTGACCATTTCCCCCGAAAGCACCCTCGGCGACCTCACCAAACTCATCTCCAAATCCAAAAGAAACATTTTTCCGGTGGTGGAAAACGACGGAACCTACATCGGGCTGGTGGACATGGACGATGTGCGAGAGGATATGTTCAGGCCCGACCGCTACAACGAATCCATCGCCGGCTATATGATGCAGGCCAAAGAGCATGTATCCACCTCAGAACCCATGGAACGGGTAATGGAAAAATTCAGGAAAACAGGCTATTACAACCTGCCGGTGATCGACCATGGCAAATATGTGGGTTTCGTGTCGAGGGCCAATATTTTTAATGCCTACCGGAAGGTGCTGAAGGATGTGTCGATGGAATGACACCACAGGCAGTCACTTTTGATCCTGAGATACGTTCCTTTAAAAAAATTATCTTTGCCTCCTAATTTTACAAATAATGATAGAAAAGCTGATCAGGGCATCCATCGATACCAAACAGAAAGTACTTAAAGATAAACAGTTGATAAAAACTGTGAAGGATGTGGTTGAGGAAGTCACACGCTGTTTTTCCAACGAAGGCAAGGTGCTGTTTTGCGGAAACGGCGGAAGTGCTGCGGATGCCCAGCATTTGGCGGCAGAATTTTCGGGCCGGTTTTATTACGACCGGCCTCCGTTGTTTGCCGAAGCGCTCCACGTAAATACTTCATATCTCACAGCCGTTGCCAACGATTACAGCTACGACGAAGTATACGCCAGGCTGGTGAAAGCCAAAGGCCGCAAAGGCGATGTACTGTTTGCCCTTTCCACCTCGGGCAATTCCCCGAATATTCTCAGAGCCCTGGATGTGGCCAATGATGCAGGCCTGGTAACCATTGGCCTGACCGGCGAAAGCGGCGGGAAAATGAAAAACCAGTGCAACTATCTCCTGAACGTCCCCAGCAATGATACCCCACGAATACAGGAAGTGCACATCCTGCTCGGGCACATCATTTGCCAGTTGGTAGAATCCAATCTTTTCCCGGATGGTTAAAGAAGCTGTTATTCTGGCCGGCGGCCTGGGAACACGTCTGCGTGAGGTAATAAACGAAGTACCCAAATCCATGGCGCCCGTCAACGGACGTCCCTTCCTCGAATACCAGATGGACTACCTGCATGTTTACGGAATCCAACGGATAATCCTTTCCGTAGGCTATCTGCGCGAGGCGATCATGAAGCATTTCGGGAATAAGTACCGGGATATCCACATCGATTATGCCATCGAAGCGGAACCGATGGGAACCGGCGGCGGACTCAAACTGGCCATGCAACAGGCCGAAGCGGCCAATGTTCCGGTGCTGAACGGCGACACGTTTTTCATGGTGGACTTCAGAAAATTGCTCGACTTTCATCGCAGCAAGGAATCGGTGCTTACCCTTGTGCTTCGGGAAATGGAGGACGTAAGCCGCTATGGCGCCATCGAACGTGACGAAAACTACCGCATCACCGGATTTTGGGAAAAATCCGCCAAAGCCGGAAAGGGATTCATCAACGGCGGCGTTTACCTGATCAACCGCAATTTTTTCCTGAAACAGAATCTGCCGGATAAGTTTTCTCTGGAAAAGGATTTTTTTGAAAAAATATACAAAACAAGAAATATTTACGGAACCCTGTGCCGGCAGTATTTTATAGATATAGGCGTACCGGAGGATTATGCAAAAGCACAGCATGACTTTAAAGAGTTTGGAAACTTCTAAACGCTGGACATTGTTCCTCGACCGCGACGGGGTGATCAACCGGCGGCTGATCAACGATTATGTAAAAACGTGGGAGGAGTTCGATTTTATCCGGGGAGTTCCCGGGGCCGTTTCATTGTTGAGCAAAGTTTTTGGAAAAGTGCTGGTGGTAACCAATCAGCAGGGAATTGGGAAGGGATTAATGAGCATGGCCGACCTGGAGGCGATACACCGGAATATGCTGGACGAAATCAATGCTGCCGGAGGGCGGATCGACAAAATTTATGTTTGCCCCGATCTTGAAGCATTGCGCCCTTTCTGCAGAAAACCACGGGTAGGTATGGGACTTCAGGCAAAAATAGACTTTCCTGAGATCAGTTTCAAACACTCGGTGATGTGCGGCGATTCGGAGAGCGATATGCGGTTTGGCAAAAGGCTGAAAATGAAAACCGTGCTTATTCATCCTAAAAATACCATTGCACTCGGGCATCCAAGGCTTGTGGATTTCTGGTTTACATCATTAAAAGATTTTGCCATGGCCGTGGATGGGGAAAAAGATTAATTTTGCCGCTTCTGGAACGGAAGAACGATTTATTACATGACGCCACAACTCATTCTCTACAGCTTCCTTGGCTACACCTTGCTGTTGTTTGTTATCGGGTATATCACTTCCCGCAAATCCGATAACGAATCCTATTTGATCGGCAACCGGCAGTCGCCGTGGTACGTGGTGGCCTACGGAATGGTAGGGGCTTCACTGTCGGGAGTTACCTTTATCTCGGTGCCGGGCTGGGTGGGCGACACACAGTTTTCATACATGATGGTGGTGATCGGTTACCTGCTGGGATACCTGGTTATCGCACTCGTACTGCTTCCTTTGTATTACCGGCTCAGGCTTACTTCCATATATACCTATCTGCTCGACAGGTTCGGGTTCTGGTCGTATAAAACCGGCGCATTCTACTTTTTGCTTTCCCGCATCATCGGGGCTTCCTTCCGGATGTTTCTGGTGGTAAATATCCTGCAGATCTTCGTATTCGACAACTATGGCGTCCCGTTCTGGGTCACCGTGGTCATCTTCCTGTTACTCATAAACCTTTACACTTTTAAAGGCGGCATCAAGACCATCGTATGGACCGACACCCTGCAAACCACTTTTATGATTACGGCGGTGGTGCTCACTGTGATCTTCATCAAAAACCAGCTCGACATGAATTTTGGCGCGCTCGTGGACCAGATTGCAGACAGCAAGTATTCCAAAATGATTTTTACCGACTGGCAGGACAAGCGCAACTATCTCAAGCAGTTTTTCTCGGGTGCATTTATCGCCATCGTGATGACCGGCCTGGACCAGGATATGATGCAAAAAAACCTGAGCTGCCGCAATCTTCGCGATGCACAGAAAAACATCATTACCCTGAGTTGGGTGCTGGTGCCCGTAAACCTCATGTTCCTCGGTTTGGGCGCTGCATTGCTGATGTTTACCAGCAGCCATGGGATCGTAATACCCGCCACCACCGACACGCTGTTTCCTGAGGTTGCGCTCAACCACCTGGGCGCTCTGGCTGGTGTGATTTTTATTATCGGATTGGTATCGGCGGCATATTCCAGTGCCGACAGTGCACTTACAGCCTTAACCACATCCTTTATCGTGGACTTTCTTGGCATTAATCGAAACCCTGACCTCAACGAATCGCAGCGAAAGAGTATCCGCATGCGTTCGCATTTCGGTATGGCAGTGGTGTTGATCCTGGTGATCCTGCTGTTTGGGATGATCAACAATGAAGCGGTAATCTCCGAACTGTTCACCATTGCCGGGTATACCTACGGGCCCCTGCTGGGATTGTATTCCTTCGGCATGTTTACCCGTCGGCCGGTGCACGATCGCTTCACCCCACTTATTGCCATCGCTTCGCCCCTGATTTGCTATGTGTTAAGCATGAACTCCGTAGCATGGTTCGGCGGATACAGGTTTGGCTTTGAATTGCTGATCCTCAACGGTGCACTGACTTTCGCAGGCTTAATGCTGATAAGCAGGAAAGGGAGAACCCGGAAGTTTTGATCTACTGAATCAGTAGTGTCAGGTTAAGGTTCAGGAGATTTCCCGCTACGCTGCCAACGACAACGTTAAATAAATTACAGATAGTCAGGTGGAAAATTGCTGAAATTTCCAATCCGCACACTGGTATTCTTTTCTTTATGAAAAACTATCCCTCCCGGTCATTAAATTGCTTTTTCAGTATTTTTGTGAAAATTCTTAACCAAAAAAATCTTTTGATCATGAAAAAATCTATCGCACTCGTGGCTCTGCTGTCCTTATTCATCACAGCAGGTCTTTCACTCATCGCACAGGAAGGAAACATCAAAGAACCCCGTACCAATTACCAGATCACTGATGTGGAAATCATCCCCCATACTTCAGTAAAGGATCAGCACCGATCGGGCACCTGCTGGAGCTATGCAGGAGTTTCGTTTGTTGAGGCTGAAGTGATCCGCCGTGGCGGTCCCGTGCTCGATCTTTCGGATATGTATCCCGTAAGGTATGCCTATGTACTGCGCGCGCAAAATTATATGCGCCTTCATGGCAACTTCAATTTTGGCCCCGGCGGCGAACCTCACCATGTAATGGAAACTTTGGCCGAACGCGGGATGATCACCGAAGAAGCCTATTCAGGACTCACTATCGGAGAAGACCTGCCGGTGCACGGAGAAATGGACCATGTGCTGTCGTCGTTTGTAAAAGCTGTGGAGGAAAACAAGAACCGCAAACTTTCGCCGGTATGGATGGACGCTTACGAAAGCATTCTGGATGTATACCTTGGTGAAGTACCTGCAGAATTCGAATACGAAAATCAGATGTATACACCTCAAACGTTTGCACGCGATATCATTGGTCTCGATACTGATAATTATGCAGAGATCACATCGTTTACCCACAAACCCTACTACAAGCCGTTCATGCTGATGATCCCCGACAACTGGGATTTTCATGAATATTATAACGTGCCGCTGGACGAACTTGACCTGATCATCGATGCAGCACTCGAATACGGCTACACCATTGCCTGGGCGGCCGATGTAAGCGATCCCGGTTTCAACCATAAACTGGGGCTGGCCATTGTTCCTGAAACAGATTGGGAAGAGATGGACCACGAAGAGCGCGACAGTGTTTTCAAAACTCCGGTTGCTCAGCGTAAGATCACTCCCGAAATGAGGCAGGAAGCCTATGACAACCACACCACCACCGACGACCACATTATGCACATTGTTGGTCTGGCCGAAGACAAAGAAGGAAATGTGTGGTACAAAGTGAAAAACTCGTGGGCTGAAGACAGCAACGAATGCGGGGGGTATTTTTATGCATCAAAAGCGTACCTGCTCTACAAAACCCTCGCAATTTATGTAAATAAAGATGCCGTGCCAAAAGGAATAGCAAGAAAACTGGGATGGTAATCGATAAAACAGATCATGAAAAAACCCGGAAGGTTCAAAAAATCTCCCGGGTTTTTTTATCGGTAACATGTAAGACCTGCCCGACCTGCAATTTTCACTGCAATCAGGGGTGCGCCATAAACCTGGTCACACTCACCAGCCGGGTATATCGCGCACCACGCGGATGGTAGTACACGTAAATGGTGTATTCGTTATTAGTTTCGAAAAAATTGCCCTCGATAAAGGTAACATCCCCCTGCCGGGCATCATTGGGTAAAAGCATGTAGTGATAATTGTAAAATCCCTGTTTCAGGTACAAATCACCCTCGAAGCCGCCCAGATCATAATTATAGGTAAGCTCGGCCTCGCGCAGAAATTGCCAGTAGGTAAGTTCGCCCATAAGGTAAAGCTTTCCCTGGATCAGCGGCGTTTTGTAGGGCAGGAAAAAATGCACCCACGCGTATTCCGACTGCAGGTCACTGTTTGGCATATCCTCGGTCTTAACCACGAACTTGCCGTTGATGCTTTCCTGAACATTCGAAAATACATCCTTGCGCTTTACTTCATCCGGGTACAAATATACCTGATAGCCATCCTGCATAGAATAGTCAATATTTTTCACCTGAAAGGAATTGTACTTCAGGCTTTTGATGTCGAAATACCTGTAAACATTTCCGCCGTTGAACACATTTACATCCGAATGATCGTAATGCAGTTCGTTGTCGGTGACCAGCCGCGGCTGCAGGTCGGTGATGGCATTGTCCCAGCGTCCGTTTTGCCTCACCGTTACACTTATTTCGCGGTAAGGGTCCGTTACATTCACTCCCGTAGTGATGATCGAAAAGCGGACCCGCTGCATTTCATCACGCTTCGACACATCAGAGGTCATGCTCACATTGGCAATTACATTCACCTTTTCTTCCACAACGAAAAACTGCCGGGTAAATGCCACATCCTCCTGATCGCCATCCAGGTAAACCTTCAGCAGGTAATTCCCCGACAGCCTGAAACGGATGATATCGTTGGGAATAATTTTGGTGTAATGGGTATAGGGCTGCATGGTGTTGATGCTATACTCGTAATTGTCGATGTAATCATCCTGAAAGGAATCGAGGTATTCGTTAAACATCAGGTCAGATTCGTTCCAGTTCTCGTCGCAGTGTATGATGGTGTACTCGTATTTTTTGTAATCGGCATCCAGATCATCAAACGAAAAAACAAGCCTTTCATCGGAATTAAGCTTAATCACAGGTTCCGACAATTCTGAGCCTTCTTTGTAGATCAATACCGTTTTAATGTTTGGCTTGTAAATAAAATCTGCATTGCGCAGGTAATCTTTGTTATAATAATCCTCTTCCTGATTTTCCTGAGCTATGGCAGAACCCGTAATCAGGAAGCAGACCGTCAAAAGTTTGAGTATGTATTTCATGTGTATGTTTTGAAGATTAATCAGATAACGAAAAACCAAAAATAATGTTTTTAAACCATCTGCAATGCAGAAAAGGAAATCCGCCGGGAGATTTCATTCTATCATAATCACTACAGAAAAAAAGCCCCGTGAAAATCCGGGGCTTTTTTCATCAAAAAATAAAGGTATCAGTGAATCACCAACTTTCTATAAACAATTTCGTTTCCGGATTCAATTTTTACCACATACACGCCTGATGTCATACCACTCACATCAATCCGGGTGCGTAATTGATCTATTTCCTTCACCATCACTTCATATCCGGCAGCATTTGTCAGCACCATCCTGATTGAAGAATATTCTGAATTGTTCAGTTCAATGAATACCTGATCCTTCGCGGGATTGGGATAGATGGCAAGGCCTGCTTCCAGCGACTGATCAACTATTCCGGTAGCAGATTGCTTCAGCGATTCTATCCCTGACAGTCCGTTGCTCACATAAGCTCCGTCATAATTGGGATATGCCAGGCTGTAAGTAGGTGCAAGGAGGTATTCCTCACCCGTTGAACCATTATAGCCGCGAAGTATCATAGCCTCACCTGCCAGGGCACCGTCCTTAGCCGTGGTATAGGGATCGTCGCCGTAGATTGTCAACAGGAAATTGCCGCTTCGGGCATCCACCTGCAGATATCCGATACAGTTGTTGCTCGCGTCGAATGCGCCGATGTAGTCAACATTATCGAGTTGCAATACGGCTTCCTGCTCCACCGATATGAGATGAACATCAGCGGTTCTGATGCAGTCCCACGGCCCCGGAGCCGGAGCTGACGGGCGATCGTTATCCGCCGGGAAGTAATAATCGTCGAGCGGCGGGTAATTTGCTGTGGCAACTGCCGCAAAATTTGTGAGGTAACCCACGCCCGGTTGCAATTGCGAAAGCGTGTTTATCCCGCCCTGCGGCCAGTACACCTGGTTGGAATAGATATCGAGCATGTACATGATTTGGTTTTCCGGATCGGTGAATACGTCTGTCAATGCCACCGGTGTGTTCGTTAATACGGGAATGATGTGCAGTCCGGCCGGAAACTCCACTGAATTGCTTTCCGGTGCGTCACCTCCGATGGTAAGTTCGCCGGTTCCGTTGAGTTTCACCTTGTAACCCTGATGCACGTCCCAGGTACCCAAGGTATTGATGTTGAAAGGTGCAGGTGCATAAATGCCATCCGCTCCGAGCATCACCTGCAACAGATTTTCCTGCGTCAGGGCCTGCATGATGTTAACTACATCCGGATCGTTGGGATTGAGGAATCCGGAGATGTATGACCATCCTGCCGGGATCTCCAGGTTTTGGATGCTGAGGTTAAAGGTGTGTTTCACAATCTCCGATTCAAGGTCCTGAACATCTGCTGCCTTCACTTCGAGCACATTTTCCCAAAGTTTAAGATCAACGGATTTGCTCCATGAGGCTGTACCGCTGGCCAGTAGCCAATCGCCCCCATTCAGCCGATAGTATATGTCGTCCAAATCGTCGTCTTCATCCGAGGCGGTTCCCTCAATGGTGAACGGCGTTTCGTACACGTTTGCTCCATCGGCAGGCGAGGTAATCACGGCCACAGGCGGCTTGTAATACTCTACACCGGTGAACACCGAAAACGAGCTCTGGTCGGTGGCCTCGAAATAATTATCGACGGCCACGCAGCGCGACAGCCTCCACCATACCGGCGGAGGGGTGCCGTCATTGCTCTTTACGCCGTCTATCAATGCATCGTCGCCATCCACATCCGTATCAACATAGTTGAAGATGGCACTGTAGGTAAGGTCGGTAATCCCACCGGATTCAACAACCCAGTACCGATTCAGGGCGTTTGGCCCGCGGGTATTGTCAGGATGTTTTTCGGCTGCCAGCCTTACCCCTACCCAGCCTTCGTAAAAAATTCCTGTTCCAATAACAAGTTCAACAGGTGTGTAAGCCGGTGTAACGCCAAAATTGCCAACGGGGAAGGTGAAACTTCCGGGCTCGCTGAATTCCTTCACGACCATACCTGATCCGGTAGCGTCGATCCAGGTAACCGGCGCTTTCAGTTCCGTAACATAAGCATCAGGGCCAAGCACCAGGTTATGCTCCCCGATCACGAGCGCCCCTTCTGCCAACACGAGTTCGGTTTCAACAAATACTTCCCCGTTGAGAACCAGCCCGCCGGGATTGTCGAGAACAAGAGTGGGATAATTTCCGGGAGCCACCACCTGCGGATCATCACTTTGGTAATGAACCACGCCGGTTCCTGTAATATCGCCGTTATTGGT
>JBKHBQ010000023.1:0-24882 GCA_046542305.1 Bacteroidales bacterium | reverse complement strand
AATTTCGAAGGACGCAAACGTCGCCTGCAAGCCGAGAAAGGCATCGAGGAACTCAAGAAAAACGTAGACACCCTGCTGATCATCAGCAACGAAAAACTGCGTGAGATCCACGGCAACCTGAAGCTTTCGGAAGCTTTCGGACGTGCCGACGACATCCTCACCACCGCAGCCAAGGGCATTGCCGAGATCATCACCGTTACCGGCTACATCAACGTGGATTTCGAAGATGTGAAAACCGTGATGAAGAACAGCGGCACCGCCATCATGGGATCGGCCGTAGCCGAAGGCGAAGACCGCGCCCGCACGGCAGTGAGGGAAGCCCTTGCTTCGCCGCTGCTCAACGACAACAAGATCACAGGCGCTTCTGACATCCTGCTGTATATTTCGTCGGGCAAAGAAGAAATTACTTTTGATGAAGTGACGGAGATCACCGATTATATCCAGGAAGAAGCAGGCATGAATGCCGAAGTAATCTGGGGCAACGGATTCGACGAAAGCCTTGGCGACAAAATCAGCATCACACTGATCGCCACCGGATTTAAAGCACCGGATGAGATCGACGAAACCACCTTCAGCCGCGAAAAGAAAAAAACCGTTTACACGCTCGATGATTCGCTGAACAAAGAAGAGCAAAAATCCACAGAAATACCGGCAGAAACTGAAACTGAAGATAAGCCATTGGAAGAAATAACCCTGGTAAAGAAGGAAAAATCCGAAGCTGAAAAAAAACCTGAAAAGGAATCTTCAACAAATGACGGGACCATGCTGCTTTTCGATCAGCCACGCAAAATTAACGAAACCAAACCGGCAGGAAACGGCAACGGCGGATCTGCAGCCGGCATCGGCGCTTCTTCATTTGTTCCAAAAAACAGCAACCTCCGCATCAAGCATACCGTGGGAGATTTCCCTAAAAAAGAAGAAATCACGGATAAGCAGCCGGAACTTCAAAAGGAAGTGATGGATAAAAAATCGGAAGACCGGATTAAAAAACTCCGCGACCTGAGTTTGTCTTTTCATAAATCACCTGAGCAATTCGAAGACCTTGAAAAAGTACCCGCATACGTCAGAAAAAATGTGGAGCTGAAGCCGGTAAAAGCATCATCGGAATCGAGCATCTCCAGGTTTACACTTGGGGTGGATGATGAGGATGACGCTGAAATACAAAAAAACGACATTCCCTTTATCCATAACAAACCCGACTGAACGTAATCCCGGGCACGGCTATGCAGGAGAAGGGGATTATTTGTATTTTCGTAAGGAATAAAAATATGTGATTATGACACTGGCAGAAAAAATAAACGAGGATCTGAAGAAAACCATGCTTGCCAAGGACAGGCGCAAGCTGGAAGCGCTGCGCGCCATCAAATCGGCGCTGCTGCTGGCCAAAACCGGCAAAGACACCAGTTCGGGCGAAATACCTGAAGAACTGGAATTGCAACTGCTTCAAAAACTGGTGAAGCAACGCCGCGAATCGGCAGAGGTATACAAGCAGCAAAACCGGAACGATCTGGCAGAGGAGGAACTGTATCAGGCGGAGATCATCGAAGCCTATCTGCCCGCGCAGATGGATGAAGAAACGCTCAGAAGCAAGATCAGGGAGATCGTGGATGAAACCGGCGCCACCGGCATGAAAGATATGGGAAAAGTGATGAGCCGCGCCACGAAGGACCTTGCAGGTAAAGCCGACAACAAACGCATTTCAACGATAGTTAAGGAAGTCCTGGGGGACTAATACGTTAGGTTAAATAGAAAGAGGGGGTTTTTAAACTTTCATTTAATTTTGCTCCGGGTGGCAGCGGGTCTCTGGCTCGCTGCACCTTTTTTATGCCTGCTACAGCCAACCCGCAACCCTGATTTCCGCTTCGTCATTTTCCCGTTCACATACCAAAACATCCCGTTCGGCACAAGTAATTTTTTATCACCCGGTGCCCATACTTTCTTTGTACCATAATCATTTTAAAATTTTGGTATTATGAAAGCAAAAACATACACAAGCTTAATGCTGATCCTGGCAATTTTTACAGGATCTCAATTATTCGCACAATGGAGCAACATTACCGGCGTAACGGAGGAACGTCTTTTCGCCGTGTACACCTTTGACAGCAATAAAGCCATGATAGCCGGCAAAAAAGGCACCCTGCTGATGACCAGTAACGGCGGCGAAAGCTGGATCAGCATATCAACAGACGATGACCTTGATTATGACGACATCACTTTTGTTGACGATAATACCGGGTTTATTGCCTCGGAATCGGGGATAATTCTGAAGAGCACGGATGGCGGAAACAGTTGGACCGAAATTCAGACTCCGGGCAACAGGGACCTGAAATCCATAAGCTTTGTCAACAGCCAGACCGGCTGGGCATCGGGTGAAAGCGGTAACATCGTGAAAACCACCGATGGCGGTGAAAGCTGGATGCTGCTTAACTCGGGTGTTGCGCAGGAACTGAACGGGATCAGTTTTGGCGATGAAAATACCGGCTGTGCAGTAGGCGAATCCGGAGCTTTTATCCGCACCACTGATGGTGGCAATAGCTGGGAAAATGTAAACACCGGCATTATCGAGGATATCAATGATGTATTCTTCGTGGATGCCTCCACCGCATACCTGGCTGCCGACGAGGGGATTATCAAAAAATCCACTGACGGCGGGATGACCTGGGTGGACCAGGTGTCGCTGACGCTCAGCAAACTGAATGCCATTCATTTTTACGACATGCAAAACGGATTTGCTGCAGGCCGCGACGGGGTGATCGTTTATACTACCAACGCAGGAAACCTGTGGAATACTGAAGTACCATTAACTACCGAACGCTTACTCGACATTCACTTCAGCGACGCCTCGCACGGCTATGCAGTGGGCCGCGAAGGAACCATCCTGCGCTATGCACCTTCCACTTCCATCGTAGAAAACCACGCTTTTGAACAGGTAATCATCTCGCCAAATCCGCTTTCAGATAAAGCCACACTTATCATCAACGATTACACCGGAAAGCCCTATCAACTCCAGATCATCGATCTGAGCGGTTCCGTTGTAAAAGACCTGGGGCGATTCCGCACCGGAGAACTTATCATAAGCCGCAAAGACCTGGTCGCCGGGGTTTATTTTTACCAGATCCTGTTCGATGATAAAAACACGCTGTGCGGGAAAATCATCATCAACTAAGAACTTATAAAAACATTTACAGTTAATATTGGAAATCATCAAAAAATCACATATCATGAAAACTACATTCAGTATCATAGCCATAGCCTTGCTGCTATTCACCACTTCAGCCTTTGCGCAGAAGTTTATTACAAAAAACGGACATATCAGCTTTTATTCCAGCGCTCCGCTCGAGGACATCGAAGCGCACAACAATCAGGTGAATGCCGTGCTGGATACCGAAACCGGGGAGTTTGTCTTCAAGGTATTGATCAAGTCTTTCCAGTTCGAAAAAGCGCTGATGCAGGAACATTTTAACGAGAACTACCTGGAATCCGACAAGTATCCCACTTCGGTTTTCAAAGGAAAAGTCAGCAATCTTCACGAGATCGATTTTACTAAACCGGGTACTTACGCGGCTGTTGTTGAAGGAGATCTTACCATCCACGGCGTAACACAACCTGTAACTTCCAAAGGCACGTTCGAGGTGAAATCGGGAAGCATCGCCGGAACTTCTGAATTTATGGTCGGGGTGGACGATTACGACATTAAAATACCCAAAACAGTGGTTAACAATATTGCCGAAGAAATCAAAATAACGGTGGATATTGAGCTCGAACCACTTGAAGGTATCTCCAGAAAATAAGGGAGACACCCTGAACGCGCGCATAACAAACCTGCTGCTACACACCGTCCCACGATTTTTATAATCTGGCAATCCTCACAGGTGTTATTCTCAGGTTTTAGCTCCCGGGGCTTTTTGGCTTCGGGAACTTTTTTTATCATCCGAACCTAAAATATCCGACTTTTGCCCTTGTTTTGGAACTGGAAATAATATATCGCGACCAATACCTGCTGGCGGTAAACAAACCGGCCGGGCTGCTGGTGCACCGCAGTGCCCTTGCCGGTGATGCAACGGAATTTGCCGTGCAGATTCTGCGCAATCAGGTGGGGCAGCATGTATTTCCCGCTCATCGCCTGGACCGCAAAACCAGCGGAGTGCTGCTGTTTTCGCTCGACAAAAATACCGATGCCGCCCTCCAGCATCTGTTTGCCACCGGTAAGATCCACAAAACCTATCTCGCCATCGTTCGCGGCTACACCGAAAAAGAAGGGCGGATCGATTATCCGCTGAAAAAGGAAAACGGCACCTATCAGCAGGCTGCAACAAATTATAGCACGCTGGCCACCGCAGAACTCGGTTTTCCCTCCCACACCCATATCAGCTCGCGCTATTCGCTGGTGAAGGTAAATCCTGAAACCGGACGCATGCACCAGATCCGAAGGCATTTCGCCCACATCCTCCATCCCATTATCGGCGACCGTCCGCACGGGTGCAACAAGCAAAACCGGTTGTTTCTCGAAAAATTCAGCCTCAGGGAGATGATGCTGCATGCCTCACAGATTTGCTTCGTGCATCCGCAAACAAATGAAAAATTATCTATCGCCGCAAAGCCCGGAAGTGAATTTATACGCATCGCAGGCGTTATGGGCTGGAGATCAGAGGAACAGACACCGTTCATGTAAGGCGAGAAAACATCTCTTGATTCGTTTCGGATTTTTTCCTAATTTTAACGATCTCCAAAAAAATGAAACACCATGAATATCGGACGTTTTACAAAAAACCTCGTGGATTCCATCGCCGACGCCGGCGAAAAGTTTCTCGACCTCCGGCGGGTCAGGGGCAGGTCGATCAATAACCTGCTGAATCTCTGCGACGATTTAATTTCACACAAAGGCGTTGCTTCCGGTATCGCTTTGGCCCGTGAGGTGATCAAGAGGTATAAAGCATTGGAAAATAAAGAGAAACTTGCATTTTTTCAGGAATTAAATCGGCGGATGACCCCTGATTTGAAAATGATCAAAACCTCTGCAGAAGCATTCATCAACAAGCCTGACGAACGGACCCTGGCAATGCTCTCGGAGCAAATGAAATCCAACCGGCGGAAGCTTTTCAGCCGTATGATCATAGCACCCGACGGTACGCAGGAAATCGTGTCGATGCGTGAGGATTTGCTTGGCCTTTTAAAAGATCACCCCGAACTGCGGCCTGTGGATGAAGATCTGAAAAACCTGCTCACCTCATGGTTCAATCCGGGATTCCTTATCCTCAGAAAAATCGATTGGGATACCGAAGCTTCCATCCTCGAAAAGATTATCCGCTATGAAGCCGTTCATGACATCGAAAACTGGAACGACCTGAAAAAACGCCTCGCTGCCGACCGCCGATGCTTCGCCTATTTTCATCCTTCGCTTGAGGACGAGCCGCTGATCTTTGTGGAAGTGGCGCTCACACGGGGCATATCCTCATCCATTCAGTCCATCATTTCCGAAGAAAGCCGGCTGAACGGCGAAGCTGACACCGCCATTTTTTATTCGATCAACAACTGCCAGCGCGGACTGTGGAAAATCCCGCTTGGAAATTTCCTGATCAAGATGGTGGTGACGGAACTCGACACAGAACTGCCATCGGTAAAAACCTACAGCACCCTCTCGCCGGTGCCGGGATTTACAGCGTGGCTGAGGCAGGAAATGGAAAAATCCGGCAGCAAACTGATCCCGCAAAAAGACCTGGAAGCCCTGAAATTGCTTCAGGATGAAAACTGGTACCGGGATGAAGCAAAGAGTGAGGCGCTGAAAAAGCCGCTCCTGCGCGCCTGCGCCAATTACCTGGTGCTTGTAAAACGAGGTGGCAAACCGCTGAATTCGGTGGCAAGGTTTCATTTCGGAAACGGCGCACAGCTTTACCGCATCAATTGGATGGGAAACAATTCGTCCCATGGCCTGGCCGAATCATTCGGACTGATGGTAAACTACCTGTACGACCTCAAACAGATCGAACGTAATCACGAGCAGTACGTCCAGCGCGGAGAACTGGCTATATCCAAAAGCGTGCGATCGCTCGTTGGATAAAACTTCAGGTCATGTAATGATCTCCGTCTCTTTTTATGCGTTGATTAAAGCTCTGGCTTTTTCGAGGGCCCTGTCCAGACCTTCGGGATTTTTACCTCCCGCCGTGGCAAAATGTGGCTGTCCGCCTCCCCCGCCCTGGATTTCTTTGGCGAGGTCACGGATGATGTGTCCGGCGTTCATGCCTTTTTCCTTAGTCAGGTTATCTGAGATCATCACCGTGAGGTTTGCTTTTCCGTCGGCTTCGTTGCCGATCACCAGAAACAGGTTATCCACCACATCCTTCATCTGGAAGGCCAGGTTTTTGGCGGTCTGCATATCGCCATCGAGTTTATGGGCGATAAAATTGATGCCATTGATCTGCTCGGCGCGGTTTTTCAGGATCATTTTGAGCGAGGCCACCTTTTCGTTCTTCAACTCCTCGATCTGTTTTTCCATTTCCTTCCGCTCATCCATCAGCGTTTGTGCGGCCTTCACCACGTCTTTCTGGCTTTTGAGGATTTCGCGCAGGCTGTTCAGCACCGACTCCTGTTCGTAGAGCAGGTCCTCCACCCTGTCGGCTGTAATGGCTTCGATGCGGCGGATCCCGGCGGCAATGGCGGTTTCAGTAACGATCTTGAACATTCCGATCTGCCCGGTGGCCGGCACGTGCGTACCTCCGCACAATTCAATGGAATAAGCGGGATCGAAAGTGATCACACGAACCTTTTCGCCGTACTTTTCGCCGAACAAGGCTGCGGCGCCCATGCTGCGGGCTTCATCCAGAGGCACGTCGCACTGTTCGGCGATGGGAATGTTTTCGCGAATCTTCCTGTTGACGATGTGTTCCACCTTACGAATCTCTTCCTCCGTCATTCTGGAAAAATGGGAAAAGTCGAACCGCAGCCTGGTTTCATCCACCAGCGATCCGCGCTGCTCCACATGGCTGCCCAGCACCTTTTTAAGTGCGGCATGCATCAGGTGGGTGGCCGAGTGGTTGTTCACGGTCAGGCGGCGCTTTTCGGCATCCACCCTGGCCATAAATCCGGCAGACAGATCTTCGGGGAGCTTTTCAGTGATGTGAATCACCAGTTCGTTTTCCTTCTGAGTATCGACAATATACACGCGGTCGGTTTCATTTTCCAGCACACCGCGGTCGCCCACCTGTCCGCCCGATTCGGCATAGAACGGCGTTTGATCCAACACGATCTGGAAATATGCTTTTTTCTTTGTGGTCACCTTTCTCACTTTCATGATGCGGGCTTCGGTTTCCAGGGTTTTATACCCAAGAAATCGGGTGGCATCATCGCCTTTCCTCACTACTACCCAGTCGTCGGTATCAATTTCCGCGGCCTTGCGCGAGCGGTTTTTTTGTTCCTGCAATCCTTTGGAAAATCCTTCCATATCCACCTTCATCCCTTTTTCGCGTGCCATAAGCTGGGTGAGGTCGATGGGAAATCCGTAGGTATCGAACAGCTCGAAGGCAAATGCGCCGTCGATGGTATCGCTGTCGGGGTGCAAATCGAGATATTGGTCGAACCGTCTGATACCCTGCGATAGCGTTCGCAGGAAAGCCTGTTCCTCTTCGGTGATCACTTTTTCGATGAGTTCCTGCTGCGAAACGATCTCCGGGAAAAATTCTCCCATTTCCCTCACCAGCACCGGAACCAGTTTATTGATGAACGGATCCTTCAGGTCGAGGAAAGTAAAACCGTAGCGAACGGCGCGGCGCAGGATGCGCCGAATCACGTAACCGGCCTTGTTGTTGGAGGGCAGTTGTCCGTCGGCAATGGCAAAGCTGATGGCACGCAGGTGGTCGGCGATCACGCGCATGGCGATGTCGGTTTTTTTGTCCACGCCGTATTTTTTTCCGGCAATCCTACCGATTTCCTGAATGATGGGCTGGAAAATATCTGTATCGTAATTCGATTTTTTGCCCTGCAGGGCCATCGTGAGGCGTTCGAAACCCATGCCGGTATCCACATGTCTGGCAGGCAACTGCACCAGCTTTCCATTAGCCATGCGGTTGAATTCGATGAAAACCAGGTTCCATATCTCGATCACCTCGGGATGATCCTTATTCACCAGTTCACGAGCCGGGGTCTGCTGTTTTTCTTCGTCGCTGCGCAAATCCACATGAATTTCCGAGCAGGGGCCGCAGGGGCCGGTATCGCCCATTTCCCAGAAATTATCCTTTTTCGAACCATAAAGGATTCGCTCTTCGGGAACGATGCGGCTCCAGTATTTATGAGCTTCATCATCCGGGGGCAGCCCGTCTTCCTCATCACCGCCAAATACGGATACATACAGGTTTTCCGGTTTCAGTTGGTAAACCACCGTCAGCAGTTCCCACCCCCACTGAATGGCTTCCTTCTTGAAATAATCGCCAAACGACCAGTTGCCCAGCATTTCGAACATAGTATGGTGATAGGTGTCATGCCCTACTTCCTCCAGGTCGTTGTGCTTTCCGGAAACGCGCAGGCATTTCTGTGTATCCGCAATCCGCGGATATTTCACCGGCGCATTTCCCAGGAATACGTCCTTGAACTGGTTCATGCCGGCGTTGGTAAACATCAGGGTGGGATCGTTCTTCACCACCATGGGCGCCGAAGGGACGATTTTATGTTGTTTGCTTTCGAAAAATTCAAGAAAAGTACGTCTGATTTGCGCTGATTTCATACAAGTTAATATTAACAATTTGCAGCTGATTACTATTTCTGGCAGCGTTGCAAAGTTAGTTTTTTTGATTAATTTTGCGTGAAAATACCAAATGGCCTGATTAGGATTTATGTCGAAAGAAAAATACGTTTTTAATCCGCACACACTTACTTACGAGAAGTTCAAGCACCCGATCCGCCGCAAGCTCGGGCGGCTTTTCCTGTATCTGATGAGCGGACTGGTGTATGCCGCCCTGGTGTTATTTCTGGCCTATAACTTTTTTGATTCCCCCAAGGAAAAAATTTTGAAGCGCGAACTGGCACAGATGCAGTTCCAGTACGAGCTGCTCAACGACAGAATGGATCAGGTGGTAGCGGTAATGGATGAGTTGCAGGACCGCGACGACAATATTTATCGCGTGATCTTCGAAGCAGATCCAATTCCAAGCTCGGTCAGGAAAGCCGGTTACGGCGGTGTGGATCGTTATGCCAGGCTCGAAGGATACAAAAACTCGGACATCCTGATTGAAACCACCAAAAAGCTCGACCAGATCACCAGCCAGTTGGTGGTGCAGTCAAAATCGTTTGATGAGGTATTTGAAATGGCCAAAAACAAGGCGGCATTTCTGGCTTCCATGCCGGCCATCCAGCCCATCAACAACAAAGATCTGAAACGGCTTTCGTCGTACTTCGGCTACCGGATGGATCCATTTTACAAGGTGATGAAATTTCATGAAGGGGTAGATTTTTCTGCTCCCATTGGCACAGAGATATACAGCACCGGCGACGGCACCGTGGTGAAAATCAGCAAATCCAAACGGGCATACGGCCACAGCGTCATGATCGATCACGGATTCGGGTATGAAACGTTTTATGCGCATTGCGATAAAATTCTTGTAAAGAAGGGACAGAAGGTAAAACGCGGGCAGGTGATTGCCACCGTGGGCAATACAGGCAAGTCCACCGCGCCGCATCTCCATTACGAGGTAAAGAAAAACGGCAAGTCCATCGACCCGATCAATTTCTTTTTCAACGACATTACACCTGAAGAATACGAGCTGATCCTGGAGCTGTCATCGCGGCCGTCGCAGTCGCTTGATTAGTCGGGTGGCGTATTCAGTCGGCAGCTTGTCTTGCCGTAGCGCATGAAGGCGGAACGGCAATAACCAAAAAGAAATTACGATTAATGATTAACAAATAACCATTAACGATTAACAAAACATATTCTCCTTGCTTCCACCGGAAAAACTATACTACACCATTGGCGAAGTTGCAAAAATGTTTGGCGTAAATACGTCACTGATCCGCTTTTGGGAAAAAGAGTTCGACATTATTCAGCCCAAAAAGAACAAGAAGGGCAACCGCCTTTTCACCCCGCGTGATGTGGAAAATTTTCATACCATTTATCATCTGGTTAAAGAACGTGGATTCACCCTGCAGGGCGCCAAGGAAAAAATGCAGCAGAATCCCGACGATACCATCGACAAAGCCGAAGTGGTGCGGTCACTTAAAAAGATGAAGAAATTCCTGGAGGATTTGAAGGAAAGCCTGTAAGAGGCTCGAAACCCTGTGGCAGCGTTTGGAAAAAGTTATTGGAAAAAACGGAAAAGGTTATTATACCCTGAAATTCGCCCCGTGAATCGGAGCAATCCGCCGGCCATCCATACAACGGCACCCTGCAGCCACAAAATCCAACGGGATGAATCCACGGGGGTGAATTGAGAATCAAACTATCACAACGATTCCTAACAATCGCAACCATTCACAACCGTGCCCGCCCGCACCCCTGACCTAAAGGTGAATCGACCGCAGCTTCCAAATCTGTGGCCATCTGAGTAATAGGTGGTGAAGAAATAAATGGAAAAAAGAGGAACGGGTTATTCGTTCATTGAAATTCGCCCCGTGAATCGGAGCAATCCGCCGGCCAACTACGCAACCTCACTCTGCAGCCACAAAATCCGGTGGGATGAATTCACGGGGTGAATCAACAATCACAACAATCACATCAATCAAAACCATTCACAACCCGCTTCGCCGCCCGCCTTGCCGAAGCAAAGATGAGGCAGGCAGCGCAGTGAAGCGAGCAACCAGAAACATCCACAGACAAAAAAAGGCCAGCCCCCCGGACCAGCCTTTCAGATTATTTTCCCGGCAATGCTATTCGCCGTCGGGCAGCAATTCGCTTTGCGATACAAAAACCTTGTCGTAAAGCTGTGCCTTGGAGCCGTCAAATTCGGCGCCCGGATTTTTGGATGAGGTTACCACGTAATTGATCAGCGTATCAGATGTGGGGAACGCTTTCAGTTCAACCGGCGAAAAATTGTTTCCTTCGATTCGCACCACGTGGGTGGCATCGCCAGTTTTGGACGTGGAAGGATCCACAAAACTTGAGCTGTTCAGCCTGGCGATTGTATTGAGATACTTAACCATTTTTGCAGAATCAGCTGCCATTCCGTCGAGCATCCACTTTTCCTGCTCCCTGCTGAGTGTAAAATCCTGGACGGGATAATCGAAGACTACGCGGGAGATGTCGTCCTTGTTTACATTCACCAGGCTTTTGTTCCTGTAGGAATTGATATCCTTTTGATAAGACATCTTCAGGAAACCATCCACGGCAAACACCTTGTCCTCATCCGCCAGCCTTACAAAGGAGGTCATGGTTCCGCGCTGCTGCTGGTAAGGATTCTGTGCTTGAGCTTGTTCCGACTGCGAGTATGAAAACTTCCCAATGTACAGATCGGCAAGTTCATTATCTTCATTTTTAAGTACCACACGCGTAGCTGTCGAATCGCTCACCTCATACTGTTCCCACCTATCGCTGCTGACAGCAGCCACGCGTTTGGGTTTCATTTCGGCGAACTGCCCGAGAATGTTTTTCACTACATTCTGATCGGCAGCAAAGGCATCGGCCCCCGCCGAAACCTGCCACTCGCCGGGAGCGGTCTTGTTGAGATGAACATCCATCGCCTCCTTTGGCATATGGATGTAAATATCGGTCACGCGGGTAGTATCCACATCAACTACCGTGCTGCGGAACGAACGTTCGCGATTTCCGAGATAATCGGCAAGAAAATAAATGGCTACCAGGATCACCAGAATGATGACCAGTGTTTTTGTATTCAGCTTTTTAAACATAACCTTCCTCCATTCTTTTGTTTCGGGTACTTCTTCTCATCTGCATCCTGACGATGCCATAAACAATCACCAGCACGATGGGCAGCAGGAAATTCAACCATTTCAGGAAAGTACGTCTTCCTTCTTCCAGCTCTTTCAGCGGTCGCGAAGTAACCTCCTTGGTCCTGAGTTCGATCAGACCGGTTTCGTCGGACAGCCAATCGATTGAATTCACCAGAAGGCTCACATTGTCGGCCTGCCGCTGTTGCGCATTCTCACCTTCGCCGTTAACGGCAAAGTCGCCGTCGGTAATCAGGATGATCTTCGAGTCATTATTGCCAACTATCGGCCCTTCAAGCAGTGCACCTACCGTAAGGTTCGACAGCGGAAAATCATTTCCGGTCCATTGCTTTTGAATATCGAAAACCACAGGAACCGAGAGCGTACCTGATCGTTCTGAAGTCTTAAGCAACGGAGTAAAGCGCAGGGTGGTGTCGCCGGTATAATTTATCACGCTGGCAAACTGCAGCACCACCTGTTCCAGGCCTTTGGTCACCGGAGTTTCTTCGAACTCGGTGATCATGGGCCAGTAGTGAAACGGAATCTGGCGCGTGTAGGTCATAAATCCGGTTTGCTGTCTTACGCCTACCGTTCCGGCATTCTGGTCGATCACAAAATTGCTTTCCATTTCGAGTCCTTTGCCTTTCAGCCAGTTGCTCAGATTGGAGTTAACGGTGGTTCCGCGCATCGACTGGAAATCGCCTTCCACCTGGTTGTAGGCAATCATCAGGTTTCCACCATTGGCAAGATACCTGTCGAGATTAGCCAGTTGGGCATTTGAAAACGAATCGGTGGGAGCCACAATAGCCAGCGAAATGTATTGATCGAGGTTACCGGTGGTATCGGTGAGGTTTACCGGTTGCACATCGTACAGCACCTGCAATTGTTCCATGGCCTGCTGGAATGCCATAACCGACGGTTCGCCATGTCCCTGGAGGAAACCCACCACGGGCTTATCCACCACCGAGAGTTTTTTGATGGATGACGACAGCGCGTACTCCATGGCAGCACCTGGCTGAAGCACGGGAATGATATCGGTGCGTTCACCCATCTGGATTCTGGCACCCAAATAAACCTTTTGTTGTTTCACCTGGTCTTTTTCCCTTACATTAAGCACCAGCGGCTGAATGCCCGATTGCATGGCCTGTTGTTCAACCTCGGGATCTTTGTTGGGATTCAGGAATTCGTAATTTACCATGCCGTCCGAAACGCTGGAATATTCGATGAGCAGATCCTTGAAATCCTTACGGGTTTTTTCGATCTCCGGCTGACTGCCGCTGGTAAAATAGGCCGTAACGGTAACCGGTTCATCCAGGTTTTCGAGAATATCACGGGTTGCATCGCTGAGGGTATAAATGTTGTCTTCGGTAAAATCGAGCCTGAAGAAGAATTGATTCGAAAGCACATTTATTAGAACCAGCGCAACCACAATCAAAATCAACTGCGATATGATAGACTTCTTTTTTTTCATTGTTGCAATTTTTTTCAGTAATGGTTTTAATTCCTGTTTTTCTGTAAAATGGCTTCAGTACTTACCAGACCGAGGAAAATGATCGAGAGGAAAAAGATCAGATCTTTGCTGTCGATCACCCCACGCGAAATCGATTCGAAATGCGAACTGATGCTCAGGTAGTACAAAACTTCGCTGGCGATTCCGCCAGCGCCTCCGGCCAGAAACGAAAACACAAAGTGAAACAGGATGCCAATAGCCAGCGCCAGCAGAAATCCCACGATCTGATTGTTGGTGATGCTGCTGGTGAAAATTCCGATGCTGATATAGGCCGCGCTGATCAGGATCAGCCCAAGGTATCCGCTGATGGTGGCACCGTGATCGATATTGCCAAGGCTGGCCACCGTGATGTAGTACGGAATGGTAAAGACCAGGGCCAGCACGATCAGCAGCAATGTGGCCAGGAATTTTCCGAGCACCACCTGCCAGTCGTTAACCGAACGTGTAAGCAACAGTTCGATGGTTCCGGTTTTGTTTTCCTCGGCAAACTGCCGCATGGTGAGTGCCGGGATAAAAAAGAACAGGGTCCAGTATGCCACGCCGAAAAACGCCTGCAAACTGGCCTGCTTGATAAAAAAGATATCGGAACCGTAAAGCCAGGTAAACAACCCGCTGAAGCCCAGAAACGCGATGAGCATGATATAGGCGGTCAGCGAATCGAAAAACGATTGCAACTCTCTTTTACTGATAACCCAAATTTGCTTCATATCATGAATATTTTTATTGATCGATGAATGATAATTTTTCATGAATCCGGAGCGGGAAGCCCCGGGATTTAATTAGCTCAGTGTAAGTTCGCGGAACACATCCTCGAGTTTGGTTTCAACCGGGCAAAGCTGCGTGAGCACCCAGTTGTTATCCACACAAAGCCTGAAAATGGCTTTACGCGACGACTGCCCCTGCCTGCTCTGCACCTCGAAGGTTCCGGCGCCGGCATTGATCCGGTCGACAAGTTCCACGGTTTCGAGACTCGACAGTTTTTCGAACGCATCATTGTTTTCGGCGCCCTCGATGGTCACCTTCAGAATTTCCTTGCCCTGTGCATGTTTGCGGAGTTCTTCCGAGGTGCCGTCGGCTACAATCTTTCCCTTGTTGATGATCATGATGCGGTCGCAGGTGGCTTCCACCTCGGCCAGGATGTGCGAACTGAGGATGACGGTTTTTTCGCGGCCGATCTTCTTGATCAGCTCACGGATCTCTACGATCTGGTTAGGGTCGAGACCTGTGGTAGGCTCGTCGAGGATGAGCACCTCCGGATCGTGAATCAATGCCTGAGCCAGGCCCACACGCTGGCGGTAACCTTTAGACAGCTCGCTGATTTTTTTGTGTTTCTCGCCTTCGAGACCGCAAACCAGCACCATTTCCCTAATCCTCTCCTTTATTTTTTCGGACGGAATACCCTGTAGATTGGCTACAAACTTCAGGTAGTCGATGATGGGCATCTCCTGGTAAAGCGGATTGCTTTCGGGAAGGTAGCCGATGTTCCGCTTGATGTCTTCGGGGTGCTCATGAATGGAAAACTCCCCTACCTTGATATCCCCCTCATCAGGATTGAGGTAAGTGGTAATGGCTTTCATGGTGGTGGTTTTTCCGGCACCATTGGGACCGAGGAAACCGAGAACTTCGCCGGTTTTTACCCGGAACGAAATATCGTCGACGGCACGTTGGGTGCCGTAGATTTTGGTAAGGTTTTTAACAACAATATCCATAGGCTTCCGATTTTTTTGGTGTGCAAAAAAAAGCAAATTAGGTGGGCAGATAAAATACAACACTTTGCTTTAACATATTTTAACGATGCAACATCTTATTTGTAAACCATTTAAAGTATTTGGATACTCAAATAAACATTTATCCTCACTTCAACCACTTTCGCTTTTATGTTGTAGAATTATGCTAAAAAACTTACATTTGCTAAACATATAAAAAACAAACCATGGAAAAAGAACTGACCCTCAAAGAAAAGTACGTATTACTGGCCTGGCATCCTGAAAAGGGAAAACCCCCCGCGTTATCCGGATATCACAGTTATGGAATAGCAGGCGCGGCCATGCTCGAACTGGCCGAATTGAACAAAATCAAGGTTGAGGATAAAAAGGTAATCCTTTCGGATACCAAAAAAACCGGGGATGAAGCGTTGGATATAATCATCGAACGGCTGGCCAGGGCCGGGCGAAATAAAAGGATCAGTACCTGGATAAGCAAATTCGCTCAATCGGGCGCCTACAAAAAAATAAAGAACATAATTCTGGACGGCCTTGTTGAAAAACGCTACCTGAAAAAAGAAGAAGCCACTGCACTGCTATTCTTTAAATATGATAAATACCCTGCACGCGATACGAGGCTGCGAAAGTCGATGATCGACGACATCCAAAAGGTTGTCCTGAAACGTCAACTCGGTACGCGCGACACATATCTGCTAATCGGACTGGCAGGTGCCACCCGCATTTCAGGCACTTTTTTCGAACGGGGGGAAAGAAGCAAGGCCCGCAAACGTATAAAAGAGATCATGAAAAGCAACGACATAGCCAAAGCACTGAACGGAACCGTAGCCGCCGTACAAATGGCCCTCATCGGATCCATTGCCGCGTCGGCAGCCGCAACTGCCGCAGCAACCTCCAAATAGAGAACCACCTGTTTACTTCGCATTTTTTCCTCATAAAAACCCGGACATTAACTTGCTTAACACCCGCATTTTCATTAACTTTACGTGTTTTGCCCGATCATTGTTAAATTAAAAATCAATGTGATATGGATGCTCCCAATTTTGATGGCCTCGTTTGTTTCAAAATCGAACGCACTGTGGGTCGCTCTTCCGAAAGCGGCATCCACAACTGCCTGGTCCTCGAATCGGATACCACACCTGACTATTACGCCTGGAAGAACTTTCCTCCTGAAAAGCACGTGAGCGGAAAAAGGCTTGTATATCTGCTGGTAAAAAACAGAATATTGTGTTTTCAGGATATCGTCCTCAGGCACAATGCTATTTTAAGCGCTCATGAAAATGATATGGCAAGAATCAGCCCGGGCTATATGAGCTTTCAGAACGAACACCAACTTTGTATCCGCATCAAACTCTCTCAGAACCACCTTCCGGATAATCTGATCGGAAACCTGAAAAACATCGGAATGCAATTTTTCAGCGACAGAAAGGTGAAAAATTTCAGCAGCTACATTCATTATAAGTGCTATGCCGAATTCGACAGAATCAGTGATGGAATGTATCAGGACCGGAACGATCCCCACCGGTTTCTGCTACCCATCACCCAATACATCGACATCCGTGATTTAAAGCCATGGATGGATGAAATAAAAAGCAACAGCGGTTTTTACCTGTTCGACAGTTTTTTGGCAGAAACCTTCCTGCATGGTCAGTTCATCGATTTCATCGGTGTGTATTCTGATCATTGCGATGAGGGAAGTTTCTGGAAACTCCGTCAGGAAATCGAAGGCATATTCGCTACATCCGATCGGGCACCTCAATCCCCAGCAGATCCATACCGCTTTTGATCACACGGCCCACAAAACCCGACAACTCCAGCCTGAAAGTAACCAGCACATCGTTCTCTTCGCGCAGAATCGGCACTTCCTGATAAAACTGGTTGAATTCCTTCGCCAGTTCATAAACGTAATTTGCAATAAGCGCCGGAGTGTAATCCGCCCCTGCTTCGGCAACCACTGCCGGAAAATCGTAGAGCAACTTTAATAAGTGTTTTTCTTTTGCCGAAACTTCACGGGGGACCGAATGATCCAGAATAATCTTACCTTTTTCGGTGGCCTTGCGAAAAAGCGACCTGATGCGGGCATGGGTGTATTGAATAAATGGCCCGGTATTGCCGTTGAAATCGATAGATTCTTCGGGATTGAAAAGCATGGTTTTTTTCGGATCAACCTTCAGAATAAAATATTTGAGCGCACCCAGGCTGATCATATTGAAGAGGCGTTCTTTTTCGCGTTCATCAAAATCGTCTATCTTTCCCAGCTCTTCGGTAGTTTTTTTTGCCGTCAGGTACATTTCTTCCATCAGGTCGTCGGCGTCTACCACGGTGCCTTCACGCGATTTCATCCGGCCATGGGGCAATTCCACCATGCCGTAGGAAAGATGAAATATATCTTCGGCCCAGTCGCGGCCCAGCTTTTTCAAGATTTTTTTAAGTACTTCGAAATGATAATTCTGCTCGTTGCCCACCACATACACCAGCTTTTCAGGATCGTATTCATCCCTGCGAAGCTGAGCGGTACCCAAATCCTGCGTCATGTATACCGAAGTGCCGTCGGCACGGAGCAGGAGCTTCTCATCCAGGCCTTCATCCGTAAGGTCGCACCACACCGAGCCGTTTTCCTTTTTATGAAAAACACCTTTTTCCAAACCTTCATGTACCAGTTCGCGCCCGAGCAGGTAGGTTTCCGATTCGTGGTATATTTTATCGAATTCCACTCCCATGCGCTCGTAGGTTTTGTCGAACCCCCGGTATACCCAGCCGTTCATGGTGTTCCAAAGATCAAGCACTTCCGGGTTGCGGGCTTCCCATTTCTGCAGCAGCTCCTGGGCTTCCATCAGCAGCGAAGCTTCCTTTTCGGCCAGTTCTTCGTCCATGCCGTTCTTCACCAGTTCGGCAATTTCGGCCTTGTAATGCTTGTCGAACATCACGTAATACTTTCCCACAAGGTGATCGCCCTTCATGCCGCTGGATTGCGGGGTTTCGCCGTCGCCCCATTTCTTCCAGGCCAGCATCGATTTACAGATGTGAATGCCGCGATCATTCACCAGGTTAACCCTTACCGTTTTTTTGCCGGTGGCTTCGATGAGTTTCGCAAGGGAATGGCCCAGCAGAATGTTGCGGATATGACCAAGGTGCAGGGGCTTGTTGGTATTGGGAGATGAATATTCAATCACCACAGGTTTGCCCTCTTTTTCAGGCTGCAACCCGAAAACCGGATTCTGCAGTTGATCGCGGTAGAAATTTAACCAGTAACCGTCGCTGATCACCAGGTTCAGAAAACCTTTGATCACCCCGAACCTGTTTACCTCTATGAGTTTTTCAACAAGATAATTGCCCAGATCCTGCGCTGTTTGTTCCGGACTTTTTTTGGAAAACCTCAGGAAGGGAAAAACTACAATGGTCAGGTCGCCTTCGAATTCGCGGCGGGTTTTCTGCACCTGTACCTGTTTTTCTTCGATGGTTTGCCCGTAAAGATGTTGGATGGCTTCAACCGTATATTTGATCAGCAGCTTTTCAATCATGTTCAGCGTGTTTTGTTTCAGGCGGCAAAAATAGGGATTTCGTAATAAGCGGGGGAGATTGTAAGAATTTTGAACCACGATTCGGTAAAATTATTTTCAGCAAATTCCCAGTTGAAAACAAATTGCATCAATAATTTCTTTCCTGATATTTACATCGTCAATTACACCATATGTTTTGGACAATCGCCTCTTGTCAATGGTTCTCATTTGATGACAAAGTGCTATCGATTCATTACTAAGGCCAAAACTTCCTGTGGGTGTCAAAACTTCATTAGGGTAAATAATTCTGCCTTCTTTCCGTGATGTTACAGGCACAACGTTAATAGTATTAAGCAATTGATTAATCATCTTCACTGATGACAATGACTGGTGTGGATTTACCCTGCTCTGAACCTATTACAGGATCCAAATTAGCTCGTATTACCTTCCATTTATTAAAAATCATAACAACTCATGATCAGCATCCTGAAAATCAGAAGCAACTTCTTTAACATCCGCAAGGAAAAGCGGATCATTTGCAGCAAGCTTCAATTTGTCGATTTTAGACTGGCGTGAATCATCGCAATCTTCAATAATAATTCTTATTTTTTTCTTATTCCTGAACTGCTCAGGTAAGGTAATGGTAAGCTTATTATTTTTGTCTATCCGATATGTTTGTTCAAAAGTCATTTATTTCGTTTTGGTAAAAATACAACGAATTTATCACTTTAAAGTTTTTTGCGTGAATCATTTAAAAATCATTCCAAAATATTGTTAATAAATTAACATAAAAATACCCTAATCTCAAAAAAACTCATAACCAAACGCTTTGCCGGAAATTTTAAACCACTATCTTTGCAGCGCTTTAAAACAAGCTACATTCATTCACTTATAAAAAAGGGAAATAATAATGAAGAAAAATGTAATTATTATTGGTGCTGCGGGAAGAGATTTCCACAATTTCAACACCTATTTTCGTGGAAATGAGGATTACAATGTAGTGGCCTTCACAGCCGCTCAGATTCCCGATATCGACGGAAGGAAGTATCCGGCCGAACTGGCTGGCGATTTGTACCCGGATGGTATCCCAATTTACGCAGAGGAAGATCTCCCTAAATTGATCAAAGAACTTAAGGTGGACGATTGCGTATTTTCATACAGCGACGTAACCTACCAGAAGGTAATGTCGATAAGCGCCATCGTTAACGCCGCCGGTGCCAACTTCATGCTGCTGGGCCCGAAAGACACCATGGTGAAGAGCACCAAGCCGGTGATTGCCGTAGGAGCCGTTCGTACGGGCTGTGGCAAAAGCCAGACTTCGCGCCGCATCATCGAACTGCTGATGGAAAAAGGACTGAAAGTGGTTGCCGTACGTCACCCTATGCCTTATGGCAACCTGGTGGCACAGAAAGTACAGCGTTTTGCCCAGGTTGAAGATCTTGCAAAGCACAAGTGCACCATCGAAGAAATGGAAGAGTACGAACCGCATGTTGTTCGTGGTAATGTAATTTATGCCGGCGTGGATTATGAAGCCATTCTCCGCGAAGCAGAAAAAGATCCCGACGGATGCGACGTGGTACTGTGGGATGGCGGAAACAATGATTTCCCGTTCTACGCACCCGATCTCAACATCACCGTTGTCGACCCGCACCGTCCGGGCCACGAGCTCACATACTATCCCGGAGAGGTAACCCTCCGCATGTGCGATGTAGCTGTGATCAACAAAATGGACAGCGCCGCACCCGAGGCTATCCAAACTGTACGCGAAAACATTACCAAAGTGGCTCCGCAGGCTATCGTAGTCGACGGCGCATCACCCATCAAGGTTGACGATCCTTCGGTGATCAAGGGCAAAAAAGTTCTGGTGGTTGAAGACGGCCCCACACTTACCCACGGCGAAATGAAACTGGGTGCCGGCACCGTTGCCGCACAAAAATTCGGCGCCGCCGAAATGGTTGACCCGCGTCCTTATACCGTTGGTAAACTCAGCGAAACCTTCGAAATCTATCCCAACATCGGAACACTGCTTCCGGCCATGGGCTATAGCGAGCAACAGCTCAAAGACCTCGAAACCACCATCAACAACACCGAATGCGATGCCGTGGTGATCGGAACTCCCATCGACCTGAACCGACTGATTGACATCAAAAAACCGAATACCCGCGTGTATTACGACCTGCAGGAAATCGGTTACCCGAACCTCGGTGAAATCGTGAACGATTTCGTTGAAAAGCACAACCTGAAGAAGTAATTTCAGGCTTCAGCATATTGTAAAAGGCAGCTTCGATCGGGGCTGCCTTTTTTATTTCAGATATCAATGTAGTTTTATTCGTACTAATAAATAGAAAAATGGTAAAATGTCTGGCAAAATAAACAATCTGATAACCAGAATTATTTATTATAAATGTCATTTAATAACAGGTCATTTATAAAACTATCAATGTAGTTTATTTAAGGATCGACTAATTCATACCCATTCCAAATCATTCCAATCCAAAAATTTCCTTTTTTTGTTTTTTGAATAACAGAACCGGAAATCGTTATATCATGAAAAGGAAAATTCCGCACACCTATGTGATCGTTTTTGCCATTATTGTGTTTGCCGCCGTATTAACCTGGATTGTCCCCGGCGGGGAATTCGAACGGACGGTAGTAACTGTGGGCGAAACCGAACGCGAGATCATCAAGAGCGAGTCGTTCGAATACGTGGAAGCGCAGCCGCAAACCTGGCAGATATTTTCTGCTTTGTTCGACGGGTTTGTGGATAAGGCCGACATCATCGTGTTCATCCTGCTCATTGGCGGGGCGTTCTGGATCATGAACAACAGCCGCGCCATCGACGTGGGTATCTATTCCTTTTTGGGGGTTACCAAAAAACTGGAGCACAACAAGGTGCTGAAAGCCATCGGGGTGGACAACCTCATTATTACGCTCATTATGTTGATGTTCAGTTTATTTGGCGCCATATTCGGAATGAGCGAGGAAACCATCGCCTTCATCATCATTTTTGTGCCGCTGGCCATCAGCATGGGCTACGACTCGATTGTGGGCGTGTCGATGTGCTTTGTGGCCGCCGGACTGGGATTTGCCGGTGCGCTGCTCAACCCGTTCACCATCGGTATTGCACAGGGACTCTCTGATTTGCCGCTGTTTTCGGGCATCGAATACCGCTTTGTGTGCTGGATCATTATCAACATTGTCGGCATCGGCTGGATACTTCGCTATGCGGCCAAAGTAAAGAAAAACCCGAAAGCCTCCCCGGTATATGAGGACGACGAATACTGGCGCATAAAAGGCAGCACCGAAGACATCGAAAACATTAAATATCATACGCCCAAATCGGCCTGGTTCACCTTTTTCTTTATCCTTGCGGTGATGATCGCCTATTCGATCTTTATGCCACAAACCACACTGACTGTAGGAAATGCTTCTGCAACTTTCCCGGTCATCCCGATCCTGACGGGGGTTTTCGTACTCACCAGCATTCCTGCGCTGCGAAAGTCGGCGCACTTTTTTGTGTTGAACCTGCTTATGTTTACCATTCTTTACCTGATCGTGGGGGTGATGGGCTACGGCTGGTATGTAATGGAAATCGCCACGCTGTTCTTCGCCATGGGTATTGCTGCGGGCGTGGCCATGAGCAAATCTGCCAACGAAATAACCAACCTTTTCCTCGAAGGCGCTAAAGATATCATGTCGGCGGCGATGGTGGTGGGGCTGGCAGGCGGCATCATCATCATCCTGCAAAACGGCAACGTGATCGATACCCTGCTGTACTACATCTCCGAGTCGATGGGCAACATGGGCGATATTGCCTCTGTGGGCATGATGTACGTGTTTCAGACCATCATCAATGTGGTGATTCCTTCAGGCTCGGCCAAGGCGGCGCTTACCATGCCCATCATGTCGCAGTTCAGCGATCTGATCGGTGTATCGCGGCAGGCCACGGTAATGGCCTTCCAGTTTGGCGACGGCTTCACCAATATGATCACCCCCACCTCCGGGGTGCTGATCGGCGTGCTTGGCGTGGCCAAAATTCCCTACGACAAATGGGTGAAATGGATCGCTCCTTTTATGATCGTGCTGATCATCCTTGGCTTCCTGCTGCTGATCCCTACAGTGACGATGGAACTGAGCGGGTTTTAAATCTTATCATTTTGTGCTACTTTGCGCTTTATGAAAACAAAACAAAATATTGGTGTTTATTTGCTCTGGCTGATTATGTTGTTTCAATCGCTCAGCGGATTGTTCGGCGGATTCAACCTGATCACCGATCCATCGGGCGGCAGCCTTCAAATGCCCTTAACCTTTCTTGAAGGTACGCCGTTCGACAGTTTCCTGATCCCCGGCATCATTCTGTTTCTGTTACTCGGCCTGCTTCCGGGCATCACTTTTATCGGTTTGCTTACGCGAAAATCCTGGCGCTGGGCAGAAAGCCTGAACATATACCGCAACAGGCACTGGAGCTGGACATTCTCGGTTTACGCGGGCATCATGCTCATCCTCTGGATCGACTTCCAGGTGATGCTCATCGGGTATGGTCATTTTATCCAGACACTCTACGCACTCGTGGGTGCCGCCATCCTTATCTTTACCCTGATGCCGGGCACCATGCAGTATTACAGGAGCTGATCAACAGCATCTTATTGGCGGCATATTTAACAATTCGACCGGTTTTTTGTTTGATTATTAAAAAACACCATGAAACAAAAACTGAAACATTTCTTTAAGGTTGTTAAGAATATGTTCAGCGAGTTTGGCGAGAGCGATCCCATCATCTATGCAGGAGCCATCGCATTTTTCACCATTTTTGCTATGCCTGCCATCCTGGTGCTGATCATCATGACGTCGGGAAATATTTTCGGTGAGGAGGCCATTACCGGTGAGCTTTCCAATCAGGTAGAAAATATGATCGGGCAAAAGGGCGCTGATCAGGTGGAAAATATCGTGGAGAATGCCCGCCGTTCTGAGTCCGGTTTCCTGGCAACGATCATCAGTATCATCACCCTGATTATTGCGGCCACCACCGTATTCACCATCCTTCAGACTGCCCTCAACAAAATATGGCACGTTAAACCCAATCCTAAAAAGGAATGGCAAAAAATGCTTAAGGACCGGGCTGTTTCGTTTGCCATCGTGATCAGCCTCGGCTTTCTGCTTGCGGTGACATTAGCGCTCGATACCTTTATTTCGGCTTTTGCCGATTTTATTGAAAACCGGCTGCTGGGCCTGTCCATTTACGTGGTATGGCTGATCAATTTTGCCCTTTCCTTTGGTTTACTTACGCTGATTTTTGCTGCCATATTCAAGATTTTACCCGATGCCAAGATCAGGTGGAAAGACGTTTGGGTTGGTGCAATTATCACGGCCCTTCTGTTTGTGGCCGGTAAATTCCTCATCAGTTTCTTTATCGGTAACAGTGCCATCACCACCTCTTACGGAGCCGCAGGTTCTGTAATCGTGATTCTGCTATGGGTGTACTTTTCCACAATCATCGTGCTGTTGGGAGCAGAGATTACCCAGGTGTATGCTCGGGAAGCAGGCCAAAACATCGAACCTGCGGGACACGCTGTTCGTGTTCAGACAAAGGAGAAAATTATCCAAAAAGGAGAAGATTCGGACAATGATAAAAGCCAAACCATTTAGATAGAACGTCCTCTTTAGCTTTAGTGTTATTTACTGCCGTGAATGCAAAGCCACGCGGTTGCCTTCCGAATCGAGAAGGATGGCCATGTAGCCGATTTCTTCGGTGATGAGAGTTTTTGGCTGCAACACCTTGCCGCCGGCTTTTTCTACGCGATCGAGCTCGTTCTGAAGATCGCCCGAACTGGCTGTGAAATAGATCAGCACGCCATCTGCCGAGGGTTTGTAATCTTCTTCATGATATACCAGCGATCCCGAAGATCCAAGGCCGTCCTCTACCCAGGGAAACCATGCCATATCAAAGGGACCCATTTGATGGCGCTCCATTTTAAAACCAAGAACGGTTTCGTAGAAACGCATCGCACGCTCCATGTCAGTCACCGGGATTTCCACCCAGCCTATCGCATTGTTTTTCAATTTATCGTTCATATTCCGGTATTTTTTTTAGTGAAAATGCTTATAAAACAATCCTTGGATGCAGAAGGTTTAGGAGGGAGTGAAAATTATGGAACTACACGTAATTTGGCTGATCTGTCATGGCTGCGCGGGATTGGTTGCGCTGTCAATTGCCTGCTCCCGGAAGTTGAACGGGAGTGTTCAAAAAAGTGTGTCACTTCTGAATTTGCAAGGCTCAGGCCTGGAG
>JBKHBQ010000284.1:0-4969 GCA_046542305.1 Bacteroidales bacterium | reverse complement strand
ATCATAAACACCACCAGGACTCTAAAACACGAAGTAATCACAATCGAACTCAGGTTATTAAGAAATAATCAGGAGTGTACCATGATGCTTGCAGCGCCGGCAGCGGTTATGGTTCCGATTTCCATAGCTGCAATACCAAAATCTTTATTAAGCTGCGCAATATATTTCAACGCATCTTCGGCAGGAAGCGATACCAGCAGGCCGCCGGAGGTTTGCGCATCGCAAAGCAGCATCTTCATCACTTCAGGGATCTGCTCATCCCATCGAACAATTTCTGAAACAAAGTCGAGGTTGTTTTTGGTTCCGCCCGGAATAGAGCCGGATGCAGCCAGATCCCATGCACCGTCGATCAGCGGAACCTGCCCGGCAATAATTTCTGCCACAACCCCGGAAGCTTCCACCACTTCCTTCAGATGGCCAAGCAACCCAAACCCGGTGACATCAGTACAGGCATGAACATCAAATTCCTTCATCATTTGTGCGGCTTTGTCGTTTAATGCCGCCATGGTTTGCAGGGCTATTTGAGCAACGGAAGGTTCCGCCAGTCCGTTTTTTACGGCGGTGGCAATAATGCCCGTTCCGATGGGTTTTGTCAGCACGAGCACATCCCCCGGCTTTGCTCCTGCATTGGTGAGTATTTTTTTCGGATGAACCGATCCCGTAACCACCATTCCGAATTTCGGTTCGGTATCTTCAACGGTATGCCCGCCCAGGACAAATATTCCGGCTTCGGCAGCCTTATCAGAGGCCCCCTTCAGAATATCTTTTAAAACCTGCATGGGCAGGCGCGCATCCGGGAATCCGACAATGTTGAGGGCGAAAAGCGGCTTCGCACCCATTGCATAAATGTCGCTCAGCGCATTGGCGGCGGCAATGGCCCCGAAATAATACGGGTCGTCTACCACTGGTGTAAAAAAATCCAGTGTCTGAACCAGGGCCGTGTCTTCGCTGATTTGATAAACTGCCGCATCATCCGAGGTATCAGGACCAACCAGCACATTTTTATCCGTCACCTTCGGAAGATCCTTCAGCACCCGCTCGAGGTATTGCGGCCTGATCTTGCAGGCGCATCCCAGTCCGTGCGTGAATCGCGTCAGCCGGATTTCACCGGTTTCTATTTCCGCTGCAACCGGCTGCTTATCCTTCGGACGAAGCTTCCTAACAGCTTCAACGGCCAATGCGGCAGCCTTTTCTATTTCAGCCTCAGTGGTGTGTTTGCCTGTGGAAAACCTTACGGTTCCCATGGCATAATCCACCGGGACCTTCATGGCCGTAAGTACGGGCGACACATCGATGTTGTCGGCATGGCAGGCTGCCCCGGCCGAGGCGGCCACACCGGTAAGCTCCGAGAGCAGCGTATTGGCTTCCACTTTCGGGAAACTGAGGCTGAGGGTGTTGGGAAGCCGCTGGTCAGGGTGGCCGTTGAGCTGAACATCTTCCAGTTGTTCGCCAATCATCCGGTGGAGCAGATCACGGTTCTTTTTCATCGTCGATGAGTTTTCCTCAAAATCGCGCAAAGCGATCTCTGCCGCCTTTCCCAGTCCTACGATCTCGAGCACGTTTTCGGTGCCCGCCCGCTGGTTCTGCTCATGATCGGCGCCGTGGATCAGCTTTTGAAGTTTTACGCCCCGGCGGATAAACAAGGCCCCGATTCCTTTGGGTGCATAAAGTTTATGGCCTGCCACCGATAGCAGATCCGCTCCGATTTCACTTACATCTGTTCTGATCTTTCCCACCGATTGCGCCGCATCTACATGAAATAAAATGCTGTGTTTTTTTGCAATGCTGCCGATCTCCTCAACAGGCTCAATGGTTCCCACTTCGTTGTTGGCATGCATCACCGAGATCAGGATGGTAGATTTCCTGATGGATTTTTCCACATCGGCAGGATTCACCATTCCGAATTTATCCACGGGCAGATAAGTTACATCGAAGCCCTGTGTTTCCAGAAAACGGCAGACCTCTGACACTGCAGGATGCTCCACGGTTGTGGTGATGATGTGGTTTCCTTTGTCCCGGTTTTGCAATGCAGCACCCTTGAGCGCGTAATTGTTCGATTCGGAGCCGCCACTGGTAAACACCACCTCATCCGGATAGCAATGTAAAAGGGCTGCGATTTGCCGGCGGGCGTTCTCCACCGCTTTTCTGGTTTGGATACCAAACGCGTGCATACTTGAAGGGTTCCCGAAATATTGGTCGAGGTAAGGGCGCATGGCTGCCGCAACTTCCGCATCAATGGGCGTAGTGGCATTATAATCCAGGTAAATAGGTTTTTCCATGATCAGATCAGCTTTTGTGAAATACAATAATCGGCTACCATTCTGGCATTTTCGGCTGCATCGGTTGTGGAGGTGGTGATGGTATGTATATTTTCTGAACTTCGCTTATGCAGTCCGTAGCTGTATGTTTTATCATAATATCTGAGCACGATTCCGATGGCTGTTTCAAAATCACCCGATTCGATTGCTTTGACTGCCGCCTGTGCGTGCTGCCCGCCCAGTCTGCGTGAAATCCGTTCAACACTGTCAATCAACATCTTTTCAGGAAAAGCGGCATAGTCTTTTACCAGTCGCTGTACCCTGAGCTCCGCAGGCATGTCCACTTCGATAACTGTGCAACTGCGCATGCGCACGAAAAGCGGCTCGGGAATACTTACCCTTCCGATGGCCCTGCTTTCGTCCTCCAGCCAGATTGGCTGATCGAAATCCATTGCGCTCCAATGCTGGAACACATCATTTTCGAATTGTTCGTTGGTAGGCTGCGGCAGTTCACCAATGGCGCCGAATGCAGAACCTTTATGATGGGCGATACCTTCGAGGTCAAGCACCTGCTGTCCTGTTTTTTTTAGTTCCCTGAGGATTTCGGTTTTTCCTGTTCCGGTGCGGCCCGACAGCACAAAATAGCAGATGTCGGCTTCCAAACGCTCGCGGATGTACCTGCGGTAAGTCTTATATCCTCCCCTGAGCAGATGAACCTTTATGCCTGCGGTAGAAAACAGCCATGCCATGCTGTCGGAACGTTTGCCTCCGCGCCAGCAATGCATCCGTACCTCATGATTCACCGCGTGTCTCCATCCCTGTTTCACAAAATCCGTCATCTTCGGCCCCGAAATATCCAGCCCCTTCAGCAGGGCAGCCTCCGGTCCTGACTTCTTATAGAGTGTGCCTACCACCGCCCGCTCGGCATTATCGAATAGCGGAACATTGATGGCTCCCGGAATATGTCCCTGCTCAAATTCACCGGGCGAACGCACATCGACCACCGGGATGTGTGAAGCTTCAAGAAATTCTTTCGGTTTAAGATGAATGATCATAACTTTGACTGACAGCAAACCCCCAAAAGTACAACTTTTAAAAGTAGACCGGCCGGTTCATTTTATTCGAAGCGAAAAACGAACATCGCTTTGCCGTCTCCGGGTTCATAAAAATCGCGGATCAGCGCTTCCTGCAAAAAACCATGCTTTTCGTAAAAGGCCCGGGTAGGTGCGTAAAGTGCCTTTGTTGCGGTTTCGGCGATCAACAGCCGACCCTGCCGTTTTCTTACCAGTTTCAGCGTTTCATTAAGAATTTGTCCTCCGATTCCCGATCCCTGGAATTTGCTGTGCGTGGCAATCCAGTACAGATCGAAGCATCCGACCGTTCCGGGAACAGGGCCATAGCAGCTATAGCCGGTCATCCTGCCGTTGATTTCAGCAAAAATAAAGTGATAACCATCCGGCCGGGGATGATTAATCTGCTCTGTAGCCAATTCCATGGCAATGGCAACTTCCGAATCCCTGAAAAACCCGGTGGATTCCACGATTTCACCGATAAGGTGGGGATCGTCTTCCTGCAGTTCGTATCTGAATTTTAATTGACCAGGTTTCATGATCTTCCTTTTAGTGCATCCTGAATTAATCTTTTCAACACCTCCGAAAACGGAATACCTGCATGTACACAGGCGGCATAGAACCCGCTGCCGGGACTTATGCACGGATTGGCATTCACCTCAAGGATAAAGGGATTTCCATCTGCATCCATTCTGAAATCCACACGCGCATAGCCCTGAAGACCCATCACCGTCCAGCATTCACTTGCAAGACCAGAAAGTTGCTGCATAATTTTCTCTGAATCATTACCAAGCTGGTAGGTGCGATTCGTATGCTGATATTCAAAACTGCCTTCATCCCATTTGGAGCGGTAGCCGAGCACTTTGGGCTTTTCTTCCGGAAAACCTTCGAACAGAATTTCGGCTACAGCCAGCACCTGCGGTCCGTTTTCTCCTGCGAGCAATGACACATTAAATTCCCTGCCGCCGATGAAAGATTCTATAAAATACTTCTCGCTGCTCATGCTTTTGATTTTTGAAACATCGTGCCCCGGCACTGAAAACACCGCATCCTCCTCCAGGCCCAACGAGCCTTCCTCCCACACTGGTTTCAGGATATACCTGCCTGCCGGCAATGAATCTGCTTCCTGCAGCGTACACGCCGGAGCAACGGGCAAACCGGCATTTTTCAACTCTTTCCGGGTAAGGATTTTGGAAGCAGACAAAAACATGGGCGTCATCGTATTTCCCGTAAACGGGATGTCCAGCGCCGACAATAGTGCCGGTACCACATGCACCAGCATTCCGTGATTTTCGATGGATTCGGCCAGGTTGAAAACCAGGTCGGGATTGACTTTGCGAAGAACAGTAACGGTTTCGCTCAGGTCGAATCCCACACCCTGGCTGTAGCTTTCATGTCCCATGCCTTTCAGGGTTTGCGAAACAAGCTTTACTTCATCCAGCACGTCCAGTTCATCCGCACCCGCCTGAAAACCCGGCTTATTATATAAAATGATAATTTTCATAACAACTTTAAACTTATGAACTTTAGGCACTCTCGGCACTCAGTGAACTTTAGGCACTCCCGGCACTCTATGAACTTTAGGCACTCCCGGCACTCTATGAACTTTAGGTACTCCCGGCACTCTATGAACTTTAGGTA
>JBKHBQ010000283.1:0-4974 GCA_046542305.1 Bacteroidales bacterium | reverse complement strand
AATATTATCATTCACCAAAACTTAAAAGCATGAAATCAAAAGTTTTATTGTTGCTTATCCTGATTGGATTCGGGATGCAATGAAAACGGGCAGGTCGTGAGATTCATCCCTGATGTAGCAGAAGACGTTTCCCTGGATATTCAGGATCTTCCGGCGGGGCTGTACATTTTACGGGTCACATCAGGCGCTAAAAGCATAGCAAAAAAAATCGTGCTCCGGTGATTTGCCTGCAAAGTGATCATGAAGCCTGATATCCGGCAACCATAAACGAATTTTTTTGAGATTTCCACCTCCGGTGGAAATGATGAGGAAATCTTTGCCGTATCTTTGGGCGCCGATGAAAAATGAACATAGAAATACCTTTCACTGGTTACTTGCGCTGGTACTGGCGGTGGCTGCCGCCCTGCGGTTTTTCGATCTGGGTGTGTGGTCGCTGAGCAACGACGAATTGAGTGCGCTGAACCGACTTCAGTTCGACAGCTTTTGCGAAATGATCAGCCTGGGCGCACGCATCGACGGGCATCCTGCCGGCGTGCAGGCATTCCTGTGGTGGTGGACAGACTGGTTTGGCGACAGCGTGTGGGCGGTGCGCCTGCCTTTTGCCATTTTCGGAGCGCTGAGCGTGTATTTCACTTTTCTGATTGGCAAACGCTGGTTCGGTAGTTCCACGGGTTTGTTTATCGCGGCGGCCATGGCGTTCCTGCAGTATCCACTGCTTTACAGCCAACTGGCACGGCCCTACAGCCCCGGATTGCTTTTCCCGCTGATCGCGATCTATTTCTGGACCATTATTGTTTTTGATCAAAACCGGAAAACCCGCCACTATCTTGCTTTTTCACTGGGCACCGTGCTGGCATTGTACAGCCACCATTTCAGCTTCCTGCTGATGCTGATCGTGGGATTGTCGGGTTTTGTGTTCTTCCGGCGGCTCGATGTGCGGCGCTACCTGCTGGCGGCGTTGCTGGTGTTTTTGCTTTATGCGCCCCACCTTGAGATTTTTTTCCACCAGCTTGGACTGGGCGGGGTGGGCGGACCCGAGGGTTGGCTGGCAAAACCGGAACCCGGATGGATCATTGATTACCTGCATTACGCCTTCAACGAATCGTGGGTTATGGCAGGCATTTTTCTGCTGATATCCCTGGCAGGTGTATTTGCCTTCAAAACCCGTTTCAATAATTTTCACCTGCTGGCGCTGAGCTGGTTTCTGGCACTGTTTTTTACAGGATATTTTTATTCGGTTTACCGCAATCCGGTGCTGCAATATTCGCTGATGCTGTTTGTGTTTCCCTTCCTGTTGATGCTCCTGCTGGCACCGCTGTCGAAATTACCGTTTCGTCGCCTGCGCATCCTGCTTCCGCTGTTCCTTCTTGCGGGAACGCTGCATACGGTATTTGTATACGGATATTACCAAAAACAGCATTTCGGCGAGTTTAAGGGCGTGGCCAACAAAATTGCTTACTGGAATCATATCCTTGGAAAAGAAAATGTAACCAATACCGTGGTGGTAAACGGGCCTTTTTACATCCATTACTACCTCGACGACACCATGCCCGGTATTCGCTTTGCGCAATACAACAATCAGGGCGGCGAAGATTTTATGCAATTGGTGAAAATTACCGACAGCGTGAAAACACCCTACTTTGCCCATGGCTGGACCAAGCCACAGCCCAAAGAAGTGGATATGATCATCCGCGACAAATTTCCCTGCCTGCTCGAACACATCGAATATGGCGGGCTTTCGGCGGTGTCGCTGTATTCGAAAGCTGTTTCGGATTCATGTATTGCCCCTCCTGATCCGCTCTTTGTTTTTAAAAATGATTTTGAAACCGTGGATCTGTGGAACGGCAACCCCGCGCAATGGGATACGGTATTCGCACACTCGGGTGATTACAGCTACCGGATTGATGAAGGCGTGGAATACGGCCCCGGCATCACCCTGGCAAATAATCAACCGGAAGGCCTGAAGCTGAAGGGTATCAGTGAAATTGAAGTCAGCATATCCGCCTATTCACCAGACAGCCTCAACAAAATACTGGTGGTGATCTCTGCCGAGAATCCCGAAACCGGTCCCGTTAAATGGCGCGGCCGCAACATTGCTTACTTCACTGAACCCGGTTCGTGGGGAAAGGTTTTCTTTTATTACCAACTGCCCGGAGAAATTTCCGAAAGCGACAGGATCAAGATTTATATCTGGAATCCGGAGCGAAAAATTGCCTACATCGACGATTTTGAAATCAGGGTATTTTGATCAATGGCGGATTTTTGCTGAGAACAAATGCCCCTTCTTCTTTCACATCGTGAAAAAGGCTGTCAGAAAAATATTCCGCAAATTCATTCCTGAGCCGGTAATGGTTGGAGGCATCTGCTACCAGGTAATCAAAATCGAACCATTTATCAATCTGCCCGGGCTGGATGCGGGGATTGTTTCGAAGTAGAACCACGTCTACCTTTAGCGGCTGGCGCGGATCATACTCAGGGAAATCCTTATCCACCAAAGCGATTTTCCGGTTACCGAAACTCATAAAGTTTTGGCTGTGATACCTGAAGGGGAGGCCATTCGTCTGAAGTGCTTCCATGGCATACGGCTGAAAATTCGCAGGAAAAATCCTGCTGATGCCTGCATGGATGCGGTGGCCTTCGAGGTTGAACCCGATGGTGCGTTCATCGGCAAAGAGCGATGAGTCGGCGAGCATCACAGCGCTGCGACCGTGGATGAGGTCGATGGCAGAGTGGCGATTCACCTGGTAGATCACGATTTCTTCCTGCTGCAAACGTTGGTACCGGTTAAGCAGAAACGTGCCCGTCAGGAGCAGCGACAGGCTTGCCGCCGCCACCAGGTAGCCTCCCCGTTTTTTGATCAGGAACCTTACGGTGAAAATGATGAGGGCGTAAACCACAACCATTTGCCAGAAGCCAAGTGTAAGCCCGGCAATCCGCGCCCCGGGAATCGCATTGATCAGCTCCACGAAATAATTGAGCAGATACGCAAACAAATACAGGATAAATCCCAGCTTTACCGCCAGCAAATTCCACACAAAAGAAACCAGCAGCATGATGATGCCAGTGTTCACCACCAGCCAAACCAGCGGGATGGCAAAAAGATTGGTGAGGAAAAAGTAGGTGGGGAACTGGTTAAAATAATAAATGGCCAGCGGAAAGGTGCCGATCTGTGCGCAAAGCGAAACAGAGGTGAGTTTCCAGAGGTAATCCGCGCCGGCATTTTTAAAGGTGGCGAGCCGGTACACCGGCCTATACAGCGCGATAATGGCCAGCACGGCAGCGTAGGAAAGCTGGAATCCGATTTTCGTGATCAGGTACGGATTGGCAATCAGCAGGATAAATGCCGAAGCCGCCAGAATGTTGTAGGGATTGGATTTCTCCCTCCGCACCTCGCGCCAGGCAAACAGGCTGAACATCACCGCGGCCCGCATCACCGAGGGCGAGAGGCCTGTAATCATCGCATACATCCAGATGCCTGCCAGCAGCAACAGCATTTTCAGGATGCGGGTGCTTCTGCGGCGATCGAGTCCCTTCAGGAAAAAGTTCAGGATAAAAAACACGATCCCCACATGCAATCCCGAAACACACAGCACATGCATGGCACCGGCCCCGGCATAGTGGTCGCGCAGTTCGGGCTCCATATATTCGTCGTAGCCCAGCAGCACAGCAGACACCACGGCCAGTTCATCGCCCGCGAAACCATTTTCACGAAGTACCCCCAGCATGCGTTCACGCGCGGAATATGCAAGTTCGAAAAGTGGATTGACGCGGTTGCTGTCTACTTTAGCCCATTGTTCATGCCCAATATACATCTGATGATAAATCCCGTCGTTGGCCAGAAAGCGCCGGTAATCGAACTGGTGGGGATTACCCCCGTGCGCTACGGGAGCAGGCACAATATCCGTAAGCAAAACATCGCCGTATTTCAATTCGTATGCAGCCGGTGTTTTTTCAAGATAAACCAGCGTTTTGCCTGTGGTTGCACTTCTTCCCGTAGAATCCCGAATGGCCATCACCTCCGCCACCGTGCGCCGGCTGTTGGGTTTTTCCTGCAGAGGCTCAAGTATCCTTATCAGAAAAACAGCATCTCCCGATAAATGATTTTTGAAATGATACTGATGATGTTGGGAAGTTCTGACCAGCGTTAAGGTATAGCCGGCTGCAAAAGTAAAAACGTAGATCACAAGCCCCGGAAGCCAACGCAGGGCATAGCTTTTAAGGAAATGTGCGGCAAAAACAAAAACCAGCAGGCCCGCGCTGAAAATAACGGGGTAAAGCAACGGGATATCTTCCGGCATTCCGAATTCAATGGCGGCAATGATCCCCAAAGCAAGGGGAACAATCAGCCTGAAAAACGGGTAATGATTCCAGATGTTCATCCGAAGCGGGTTTATCGATCTCAGGATAAAAGTAAGAAAATTGACTGAATCAGCCTAACCCCTGGTGAAAACCCACTTATTTTCTTTGCTCAGTTGTTCGTTGTAGAAGTATCCGTCCTCATCGAAAAGCTTCAGACTTTCCGCATCCTCCGGGCGGTTTTTCAGGATGAAGCGGGTCATCATCCCGCGGGCATTTTTTCCGTATAAGGTGATGAATTTATAGGTGCCGTCTTTGGAATCCTTAAACGCAGGCGTGATAATCTCTGCGTCGAGTTTTTTTGTGTCGATGGATTTAAAATATTCGTTGGACGCCAGATTAATCAGCACCCGGCTTCCTGAAGCATCAAGTGCTTCACCGATGGCTTTGGTGATCTTGTCTCCCCAGAATTCGTAAAGATTCTTTCCCCTTTTGTTTTTCAGGTTCGTTCCTATTTCGAGGCGGTAAGGCTGCATCAGGTCGAGCGGGCGCAAAACCCCATAAAAACCTGACAATATCCGAAGGTGATCCTGCGCGTAAAGGAGATCGTCTTCCGTAAGACTATCCGCTTTCAAACCGTTGAACACCTCACCCTTAAAAACCAGCAGGGCCTGCATG
>JBKHBQ010000022.1:0-25019 GCA_046542305.1 Bacteroidales bacterium | reverse complement strand
CAGAGGTACTGCTTGTTTATCGAAGAACTGGATCAGTATGGCCGGCAGGAATTGTTCGATTACCTGCATAAGGCGCTGCCATTGTTGTACGTGCGCGGATCGGTTTTGCCAAAAATCGGAGTGGAGGATTTTTCCTTCAACGAAAAATTTGTAACAGAGGAGCAATGGCAGAATGTTTTCAACGAATTGCGCGAAAAATTGGGAAGCAGCGATGAATTTTGGTTTGTCGAGAACGACAACCCCCTGAACGATCTGGTGAAGGGCAGCCTGGCCGATCACCTGGCAGATATTTATCAGGACATGAAGGACTTTACCATCCTCTATCAAAAGCCCATGCGCGATGCCAAGAAGGTGGCGGTGTGGGAGATCGGGGAGTTATTTAAATCCCACTGGGGATTCAGGGTGGTGAATGTGCTGAAAGTGCTGCATTATCACCTTTTTGGTGAAAGCAATACCAGGGCGATGAACAGCGATCCTGACCTCATTTAAAGCCATTTCCGGGTTTACATTTTCAAACAATCCACCCCTTTTTCGGTCCTATTCTAAATAAGCTTTTGCTAAGCAAAAGCAATTCAGTGCATTAAATGCAAAATTTCCTTTCATTTCTAAATTCGTTTTTCGGCTTAAGAAAAACGACCAGACTGCGTTTATCTTAAAAAAGTTTAAATAAATTTGCAATTTGAATTTGTTCTAAATTAACTGAAGCATACTCACGGGATAAACAAGGATGAATCTAAGCGAACTAAAAGAAGGGGAAAAGGCGTTCATTGCCAAGGTAAAAGGTCGTGGTGCTTTTCGTAAGCGCATTACTGAAATGGGTTTTGTAAAAGGTCGTGAAGTGGAGGTAATAAAAAATGCCCCGTTTCGCGATCCCATCGAATACCGGCTGATGAACTACGATATATCGTTACGTCGCAGCGAAGCCCGTTTGGTGTCGGTGATTACACCGGACGAACTGATTCCTGAAATTCCCCGTCCCGACTATCATGGTGTGATCGACAAAGAAATCCTGAAAAAGAAAGTCAACGAAAAAGGCAAGGTGATCGATGTGGCTTTTGTTGGCAACCCCAATTCCGGTAAAACCACCCTGTTCAATTACGCCTCCCGTTCACGCGAAAAAGTTGGGAATTATGGCGGTGTGACTGTGGATGCCAAAACCGGCCGTTTTAAGCTCGACGGCTACACCTTTAATATTGTGGATTTGCCCGGCACCTATTCCCTCAGCGCTTATACCCCTGAGGAGCTTTTTGTTCGAAAACACATCCTGAGCCAGTTTCCCGATATCGTGATCAATGTGCTGGACGCTTCAAATATCGAGCGAAACCTTTATCTGACGACCCAGCTCATCGATATGGACATCAAGGTGGTGGTGGCGCTGAATATGTATGATGAGCTTCAGAACAAAGGCGATCATTTTGATTTTAAGATGCTTGGGCAAATGCTCGGAATGCCGTTCGTACCTACCATCGGCTCGAAGGGCAGAGGCATCAATACCTTGTTTCGTAAGGTGATCGAAGTGTATGAAGACCGTGATTCCACCGTAAGGCATATCCATATCAATTACGGCAAGCCTATCGAACGGTCGATACGGAAGATCCAGGACGAGATCTGGAAAAACAAAACCCTCACCGATAAAGTTTCTTCCCGGTTTTACGCCATCAAGCTGCTGGAAAAAGATGATTCTACGGACTTCTCGCTGTCGAAATTTCCTAATTATCCTGAAATCAGAAAGATTGCAGACAAGGAGATTCAGGTGCTCGAATCGGATTTTCAGGAAGACAGTGAATCGATGATCACCGACGCCAAATATGGTTTTATTTCGGGGGCGCTTAAGGAAACCTATCACGAAAACAAACTGGTGCGCCGCCAGAAAACGGAAACTGAAATCATCGACACCTTCCTTACACATAAGGTGTTCGGATTCCCGGTATTTCTGTTTTTTATGTGGCTGATGTTTTACAGCACTTTCACCCTGGGCGAGTTCCCGATGCAGTGGATCGAAAACGGCATCGCCCTGTTGAGCGGCTTTGTGAGCCACTATATGCCGCAGGGCATGCTGAAGGATCTGTTGGTCGACGGCATCATTTCGGGAGTGGGCAGTGTGATTGTATTTTTACCCAATATTTTAATCCTGTTTTTCTTCATTTCATTTATGGAAGATACAGGCTATATGGCCCGTGTGGCTTTTATCATGGACCGGGTCATGCACAAAATCGGGCTGCACGGCCGAAGTTTTATCCCGTTGCTCATGGGCTTCGGATGTAATGTGCCCGCGGTGATGGCTACCCGTACCATCGAATCGCGCAGCGACCGCATCCTCACCATTCTTATCAATCCGTTCATGTCGTGCAGTGCGCGGCTGCCGGTATTTATCCTGATCATCGGCGCGTTTTTCCCGTCCAATCCCGGCTCCATGCTGTTTTTGATTTATGGCATCGGAATAACGATGGCCGTGTTGATCGCCATCTTGTTCAAAAAAACCATCTTCAAATCCCAGGAGGCGCCGTTTGTTATGGAATTGCCGCCCTACCGGCTTCCCACACTGAAAGCCATCATAAAAAATATGTGGTTCAAGGGATCGCAATATCTGCGCAAAATGGGCGGCATCATTCTCATCGCCGTAATTTTGATCTGGGCTGCCAGCTATTTTCCGCGCAACCAGGAGTTGATGCAGGATTTCGAACAGGAGATGGCCCAAACACAACAGCTTTATCAGCAGAAAATTGCCGCGGCAGGTGCCATCATTTCAACCGACAGCCTGAATGCCCTCGAAAAAAGCATGCAGATCGAACTGAACAGGATCGGGATCGAAAAGGAATCCTACCGGTTGCAGCATTCGTACATCGGGCAGGTGGGCCAGTTTGTCGAACCGGTGATCCGTCCTTTAGGCTTCGACTGGAAAATGGGGGTGAGCCTGATCACCGGCGCTGCCGCCAAAGAGATCATCGTAAGTACCATGGGCGTCCTTTATCAGGTGAACGACGATAGTGTGGAAGGGCAGTCGCTGATCGACAAATTGAGAAATCAGACCTACACTTTTGGACCGGAAGCCGGGAAAAAGGTATTTACACCGGTGGTGGCATTTGCATTTCTTATTTTCGTGCTCATCTACTTCCCCTGTGTGGCTGTGGTTGCGGCCGTGAAAAAGGAAACCGGAGGCTGGAAGTGGGCGGCATTTCTGGCGGTTTATACCACCGCGCTTGCCTATCTGATGGCATTGGTGGTTTATCAGGTGGGGAGTTTAATAACATAAAAAACTATGATACAGGAAATTATCACATACATCATATTGATCGTAACCGCAATAGTGGCTGTGGTGAAAATTGTGCGTTTTTTTTCCACTACACAAAACAAATGCGATGCGTGTTCCTTTTCGCAGAACAGTTGTAAAGTAGCACATCTAAAGAAAAAGATGAATGGAACTCCGCCGCAGTGGAGTAGCGTTTCCGAATAATTATCGGATTGCTGCAGGATAATTTTCTTTTTTTATCTTTGGACGAAAAAGAGAGGGCTATGTATAAACACGTTGATAGCAACAGCGAGCATTTTAAAGGGCTGGAAGAATTCGGAAAAGAAATGGTGGTGGAAATTCTTCAAATGATCCCCGAAAACTATGAAAAATATACCACCGAAATCCGCAACGGGCTTGCTAATTATGATTACGATGCCATTCAACGTGGTGTGCACAGCATCAAATCAGATTTCAGGCACCTGATCAATGTTCAAAGTCCGGTGATTACCTTCCTTCAGGATTTTGAAAACCGTGCCCGGGATAAGAAAAACGAATTTAAGGAAACCGGATCGGTTGAAGAATATGTGAATTTTTCGGCGGATTTCGAAAAGCTCCGTGAGATGACTGAACCTGCCCTTGAAGAAATCATCCGGTTTACCGATTCCTACCTGAAGAATCATTAATTTACCTGTTCGTCGAGCCGGTTAAGCCCCTCGATTGCTCTCGGATAGTTTCTGCTAAGATCCAGCGTTTTTTCGTAATCCTTTCTTGCAAATTCTTCATTACCCATCAGTTCATAACTGTACCCCCGGTTATACCAGGCCTGCACATATTCCGGATCAATCTGGATGGTATTGGTGAAATATTCGGCTGCAGCCTGATAGTTGTGCAGGTAAACAAGGTTAATGTAACCCAGGTTGTAAACGGCGAATTTGTGTTCGGGATCGATGTCGAGGATGTTGTTATAGGTGGTTACAGCCTTTTCAGTTTGCCCGCTGTTCTGAAAAAACAGCGCCATCTGATAATAGGGTTCAATGGTGTTGGGCTGCAGTTCGATGGCATTTTTAAGATACTCCACAGCCAGTACATCGTTCATGGCTGAATAGATTATTCCCAATTGCAGGTATGCTTCAAAATATTCCTGGTTCTGATCTACCGCCACCTGGAAATTCCTGATGGCGTTGGCCGTATCGCCCTGTTCGAGCCGTGCATAGCCTCTTACAAAATACGCCACAGGATTCACATTATCAATTTTAATCAGGTCGGCAATGGTGCTGTAGGTTTGTTCGTAGTCCTGCATGATCAGGTAGAGTTGTGCTTTTTTCAACATAGCCTCCTGGTTTGCAGGCTCCATAGCGAGCACCTTATTGAGCGCCTCCAGGCACTTATCGGGGTTGCCCATGGCCAGGTATGCATCCGAAAGGGTGATGTAGTGATTGGGGTTTTCATTGTTGATGTCGATGGCAAAGAGGATGTCCCTCAGGGCACTGTCAACTTTATTGTTGGCCAGATAGTAATCTGCACGCTCGATGTAGAGCAGGTCGTTCTCGTTGTCCGCATTGATACGGGCGTTGATGTCCTGCAAAAATTTGTCAGTTGCGGCAGTGTCGGCAGCCGAAGATGTTTTTTCGTCGGTCATCTGTTCGTTGTTACACGAAGCCATCGCAAATAAAGCAAAAACGGCAATGAGAAGCCGGGTTATGTTTTTTTTCATGTTGGCATGATTTGATCAGACATTCAGTCTCTTTAACAGCTAAAGAATGATTTTATTTTTTAGGCAGGAAAAAAGAATCTGCAGGCATGGGTTTATGAGCTGTCATACCTGCAGATGTTCATATTACTTTAAAAGGATCAGGCTTTTGCAGCCAGTGCTTCGCGGATTTTTGTTTCGAGTTCTTCGGCCAGTTCGGGATTGTCGGCCAGCAGGCTTTTTACAGCCTCGCGTCCCTGGCCCAGTTTGGTGTCGCCATAGCTGAACCATGAACCGCTTTTTTTAATGATATCGAAATCCACGCCGAGGTCGATAATTTCGCCGGTTTTCGAAATACCCTGTCCGTAGATCATATCGAATTCTATGCTTTTGAAAGGCGGTGCCACCTTATTTTTCACTACTTTCACGCGTACACGGTTGCCGCTGATATTTTCGGCGTCCTTAATCTGTCCGATCCTGCGGATATCAAGTCTCACCGAAGCATAAAACTTCAGGGCGTTGCCGCCGGTGGTGGTTTCGGGATTGCCGAACATCACGCCGATCTTTTCGCGCAACTGGTTAATAAAAATGCAAATGGCGCCGGTCTTGCTGATGGTGGCAGTTAGCTTACGCAATGCCTGGGACATCAGTCGGGCCTGAAGGCCCATTTTCGAATCGCCCATTTCGCCTTCGATTTCGCTTTTGGGTGTGAGGGCGGCAACGGAGTCGATCACGATAATGTCGATTGCACCCGACCGGATCAGGTTGTCGGCAATCTCCAGCGCCTGCTCGCCATTGTCGGGTTGCGACACAAAAAGATTCTGCACATCCACGCCGAGTTTCTGTGCGTAGAACCTGTCGAAGGCATGCTCGGCATCTATAAATGCCGCAATACCTCCGGCTTTCTGGGCTTCGGCCACAGCATGGATTGCCAGAGTGGTTTTTCCCGACGACTCGGGACCGTAAATTTCTACAATGCGGCCCTTGGGCAGCCCGTTGATGCCGAGTGCAGCATCCAGGCCGATAGAACCTGTGGAGATCGACGGGATGTTTTCCACCGGCGAATCGCCCAGCTTCATGATTGTGCCCTTGCCGTAATGTTTCTCTATATTTCCTAAAGTGCGCTCGAGCGCCTGCATTTTTTCGGCCTTCAGCTTTGCGGCCGCATCTTGATTTTCTTTAGCCATCACAATTTGGTTATGGGTTACCGATTTATGTTTGATTTATTCATTCATTGCTTCGAGGATTTGAGCGGCGTGATCCTTGGTTTTTACTTTTTCGAAAACCTTTTCAATCCTGCCATTCTCATCAATTACATAGGTGGTCCTGATGATACCCTCCGATTTTTTGCCATACATATTTTTTTCACCCCAGGCTTCATAGGCTTTAATGATCTCTTTGCCGGTGTCGGCAATCAGCGGGAAAGGCAAATTGTACTTTTCCGCAAATTTTTTCTGTTTCTCCACGCTATCGGCACTAACGCCTACGATATTGAAGCCCTTGTCAAGCAGGTCGCCATAATTATCGCGAAGGTTACACGATTCTGCCGTGCAGCCGGGCGTATCGGCTTTCGGGTAAAAATACAAAATAGTTTTCTTTCCTTTTAAATCATCCAGGGTTATTTCTTTACCATGCTGATCTACACCTGCAAAAGCGGGTGCTTTATCTCCAACTTTTAATGCCATAGTGTTTTAATGTTTTAGGTTAACCGACAAATTTAACCAAAGAGCTCCGCACAGGTTTTTCATTTAAGATTTATTAAGACTTATCGTATCGCCTGGTGCAACATGTTTTGCGTAGAACCTGCAAAATCCTGTAATCGGGCAGCTTTCGCATTTGGGTTTCCGGGCCTGGCAGATGTACCTTCCGTGCAGGATCAGCCAGTGATGTGCACGGGGAATATGTTCATCGGGAATCCATTTCACCAGTTGCTTTTCGGCGGCCACAGGTGTTTTTGCACGATAGGTCAGGCCCAGCCTGCCGGCCACCCTGAATACATGGGTATCTACAGCCATGGCAGGCTTTTGGTAAACTACCGAAGCAATCACATTGGCGGTTTTGCGGCCCACGCCAGGGAGTTTTACCAGTTCGTCCACCGTATCCGGAACAGTACCGCCGTATTCTTCGATCAGTTTCTTCGCCATTCCGCGCAGATGCTTTGCCTTATTGTTGGGATAGCTGCAGTTTTTAATCATTTCAAACACCTCATCCTGTTCTGCTTCTGCCAGCAGTGTGGCATCCGGGAAGCGTTCGAAAAAGGCCGGGGTGATCATATTCACCCGCTTATCGGTGCATTGCGCCGAAAGGATCACCGCCACCAGCAACTGGTATGGATCAGTGTATTCCAGTTCCGTGTCCGCTTCGGGCTGATGCTGCGTAAAGTAATCAATGAACCGTTGATATCTTTCTTTTCGCGTCAATTTTTTTTCTGCAAAAATAGAAAAGCCGCCCGATTCTTCAGGCGGCTTTCATTTCTTTTTACTCTGCTTTTGTTAACAGATTAGTTTAGAAGTAAACTGATATTACCTGCATTTTTCGACTTGGATACAGATAATGCTCTTGAATAATTCATTAAGTTCTTAATTACTGACTCGCTCGGTCCAACCTTGATTTTTTTCAGATAATGCTTCACCTGCAAAACAGCTTTATAATCCCTGCTCAACTGCTGGTCGGCATTGATGGCCGAATGATAGTCATCGGCATCTGAAAGATCAGATTCATTGTAAGCGAAGTAAATAAGATCATTAAGCGTATTAAATTGTTGCATAGGCTACGGTGTAAATGACTAACTTGATTTAACAAGATAGCTAACGTTGTAACCCCTGGTTTTATTACGCAAAAACCTTAAAACAAATTGATGATTGCTACTTGGTCAGGATCACGTTCTTCTCCTTGATCAGTTTTCTGAGATTGATCAGGGCGTAGCGCATTCTGCCCAGTGCCGTATTGATGCTCACATCGGTTTGCTCGGCGATATCCTTGAAACTCATCTCCGAATAATGCCGCATGAACAGTACCTCCTTTTGTTCGGGAGGAAGCAGTTCGATCAGTTTTCTCACATCATCGTGAATCTGATCGGTAATCATTTGCTCCTCGATGGAGGGATCGGTGAAACGAATGGTGTCGAATATATCGAAGTCGTCGTGATCGTTTTCAACTACAGGTATCCGCTTGGATTTCCTGAAGTAATCGATGATCAGGTTATGAGCAATCCGCATCACCCACTGGATGAACTTTCCTTCTTCCTTGTAGGCTCCTGACCTGATGGTGTTGATTACCTTAATAAAAGTATCCTGGAAAATGTCGTCAGCCAGTTGTTTATCTTTAACCACCATAAGAATGTAAGCATACACACGGTTTTGGTGGCGATGGATAAGTTTTTCGAGACTGAACTGGTTACCTTTTAAATATTGACTAATCAACTCCTTGTCCGCCGGGAATTGAGTTTTCATACTAGTCTCCTTTCTATGTTTATTCAAAAAAGCGTAGAAATTTAATCGATAACCGGTCCTCCATCTTTTAGGTTAGTGAAACGAATGATTTTAAACAACTTATCTCGAATTTGAGATGCAAATATAAACATTAAATGATTATCACCAAATTTTATTTTACTTTTGTCGCCTTTCATGATTTATTGTTTTCTGGCTGAAAAATTCCCAAAAAACATGCCACAATGCTGAAAGGAATTGAAAAAAATGCCCGCAATTAAAGTTGATGATTTAGATCCAAAAAAATACATCCTGATCAAAGGTGCCCGCGTACACAACCTAAAAAACATCGATGTTGCCATCGGGCGAAATAAACTGGTTGTGGTAACCGGCCTTTCTGGATCGGGAAAATCCTCGCTTGTATTTGATACCCTGTATGCCGACGGTCAGCGCCGCTATGTGGAAAGCCTGAGTAGCTATGCGCGTCAGTTTCTGGGAAGGATGCAGAAGCCGGAGGTGGACTTTATCAAGGGCATTTCGCCTGCCATAGCCATCGAACAGCGCGTGAACACACGGAATCCGCGATCTACGGTAGGCACTTCCACCGAATTGTACGAATATCTCAAACTGTTGTTTGCACGCATCGGGAGAACATTTTCGCCGGTTTCCGGAAATGAGGTCAGGCGTCATTCTGTCACGGATGTGGTGAAGTTTGTGGAAGGGTTGTCGGCAGGCACCAGAATTATGATCACTTCTCCGCTGAAGATCAACGGAAGGAGAAATTCAGAAGACCAGTTGTCGGTATTGCTTCAGCAAGGATTCACAAGGTTGCTGGTGAGCGGCAATGTACAGAAAATCGAAACCCTGCTTGGTGAAAAAAATAATATCCCTGCCGGTGCAGAGATCGTCATCGACCGGATGGCCATTCAGGTGCCCGACGACGAACAGCGTTCCCGACTTGCCGACTCCATAAGCACGGCTTTTTACGAAGGAGCGGGAAAGTGTGCTGTGAAGGTGTACGAGGGCGATGCTGTGAACAGCCATGAGTTTTCCAATAAATTCGAACTGGACGGAATCGAATTCGAAGAACCATCAGAAAACCTGTTCAGCTTCAACAATCCCTTTGGTGCATGCCGCCGCTGCGAAGGATTCGGCAGTATTATCGGCATCGATGAGGATCTGGTGGTGCCCAATAAAAGCCTCTCTGTTTACGAAGGCGCCATCGCACCGTGGAAGGGCGAAAAAATGGGACAATGGAAGGATTGGCTCGTAAACAATGCTTATAAGTTCGACTTTCCTGTTCACAAGCCTTACAACGAACTGAGCCAGGATCAGAGAAATCTGATCTGGACGGGAAATCAGTTTTTCGACGGGCTCGATACCTTTTTCAGGCAAGTGGAGGAACAGACCTATAAAATACAATACCGTGTAATGCTTTCACGGTATCGTGGCAAGACAATTTGCCCCGAATGCCGCGGAACACGCCTGCGCAAAGATGCTTCTTATGTAAAAGTAGGCGGAAAATCCATCAGCGATCTGGTATTGATGCCGTTGGAGCAACTTACCGCGTTTTTCGACCGTATCGAACTGAATGAATATGATCGGGCGGTTTCCAAAAGGATCTTGCTGGAGATCAACAACCGGCTGGGTTTTTTGTGTGATGTCGGGTTGGGATACCTGACGCTGAACCGGCTTTCGTCCACATTATCCGGCGGCGAATCTCAGCGCATCAACCTGGCTACTTCGCTGGGCAGCAGCCTGGTGGGGTCGATGTATATCCTCGATGAGCCAAGTATCGGACTGCACCCGCGCGATACACACCGTTTAATTAAGGTGCTGCAACGGCTGAAAAAACTGGGAAATACCGTGATCGTAGTCGAACACGACGAGGAGATCATCCGCGCAGCCGATCAGGTTGTCGACATCGGTCCGATGGCCGGAAGCCATGGGGGAGAGGTGGTGTTTTCAGGAAGTTTTAATGAACTGATCAACAGCCACGAAAGCTTCACAGCCAAATACCTTAATCACGAACTGGCTATTGAAGTTCCCAGACACCGGCGAAAGTGGAAGGACTATATCGAAATTCACGGCTGCCGCGAAAACAACCTCAAGAGCATCACCGTGAAATTACCGCTGAACATATTTACGGTGATTACCGGGGTTAGCGGCTCGGGAAAATCATCACTGATAAAAGGCATTGCATATCCTGCACTGAAACGCCATCATGGCGGTTATGCCGATAAGCTGGGGAAATTCGACAGGTTATCAGGCGATCTTAATCTGGTGCAGGCTGTGGAGTTTGTAGATCAGAACCCCATCGGGCGGTCGTCCCGTTCCAATCCGGCCACTTACGTAAAGGCGTATGATGAAATCCGCAGCCTGTTTGCCGATCAGCAACTGGCGAAAGTACGGGGGTACAAGCCCGGATTTTTTTCTTTCAATGTGGCCGGAGGCCGCTGCGAAGAATGTGAGGGCGAAGGCGTAGTGAAGATCGAAATGCAGTTTATGGCCGACATCTACCTCACCTGCGAAGCCTGCGGCGGAAAACGCTTTAAGGATGAGGTGCTGGATGTGGTGTATCGCGGCAAAAATATCAGCGACATCCTCGACCTTACCATCAATCAGGCAATGGATTTTTTCGGTGAAAACAAAAAGCCATCTGCCACCGAAAAACGGATCATCGGAAAACTGCAGCCTCTGCAGGATGTAGGGCTGGGTTACCTCAAACTCGGCCAGGCGTCAAGTACGCTTTCCGGTGGGGAGGCGCAACGGATCAAACTGGCCTCCTTTCTTACCAAGGGCGCTTCGGAACAACCTACGCTTTTCATTTTTGACGAGCCAACAACGGGCCTGCATTTTCACGATATCTCCAGGCTGCTGGATGCATTCAATGCCCTGATCGAAAACGGGCATACCATTATTGTGATCGAGCACAATCCTGAAGTGATCAAATCGGCTGACTGGCTGATCGATCTGGGACCCGAAGGCGGCGGCAAAGGCGGTGAACTCATCTTTGAAGGAACGCCTGAAAAGCTGATCGATCATCCCGATTCCCATACGGCCAAATTCCTGAAAGAAAAGATCAAAGGCGATTAATTTAGGCCGATCAGCCCTTGATGACATCCCTTTGGGCAACAAATAGCAGGAGGGCCAGGACAAACATAAAAAGATAATCAGGTAAAGTGTAGATCCAGAATATCCTGGATGAGATCCCTGAAATCAGCATGGTCACACCAGTGAGGATGAGCAGGAAAATCCAGAGCCGAATCATTTTCCGGTAACGATGCAGATCGCCTGCGGCTAAATATACCGTTGCTCCGGCAAAGATTACAAATGCACCAAGAACCCTGTAGATGTAAAGGCCATAAGCATTCCCGATCCACAGATGGCCGATTCCACACATGACGAACAGCCTTTCGCCCGCAAAAATCCTTACCACTCCGCCGGTTATCATCAATATTGAAAAAATCCTGATCAGGATCGGCATAAATGCAGATGCTGCATTCCGGTTCATCATATAATTTGTAATTTTGATTTTTCACGTGAATCCTGCCAAAGATAATGAAATATGCAGCAAGTGATAGAAATCAGTACCCATCAGCGAAACCAACTGGTGGATATTACCGGTGAGGTGGAGCGGATTGTCAGCCTGAGCGGTGTGACAACCGGGATGGTGAATGTTTATGCGCAGGGCGCCACTGCCGCTGTGATGATTCAGGAAAACTGGGACGAATCGGTGCAGACGGATGTGATCAACCTGCTGCAAAAAATAATCCCGCAGGGGGTATGGCTCCACGATGTCCAGGATGGCAACGGCGACTCGCATCTGAAAGCCGGGCTGATAGGGCCTTCGGAATCCATTCCCATCATCGGCGGAAAGATGGGGCTGTCCACCTGGCAGAATATTTTTTTCTGTGAATTCGACGGTCCCCGCCAACATAGAAAAATTGCTGTGACCGTAATGGAAGCTGTTATATGAAGCCCAGGTTAAAAACATTTTCTGCCTTCGTGAATGGGCTCCTACCCCACGAAAAAGCTTACCTGCAATCGGTTGCCGTTTTTGAGGATGATGTCAACAGGCGGATATTTCAACAGGTGATCAATGCAAAATCCACAGGATCATTTAAACCTGATACCACCATCGACAAACGTAAATATTCATACCTGAAAAACTGGATGACCCGCAAGCTGCGGCAGGTGGATGTGGATGAAAACCTCAGGATGATCTTCGATCTGAATGCCAGGGTGCTGACGGACCATGTGATGCCCTCCGATGAAAAGCAAATGCTCGGGTTGATCAAAAATCAGGAAAAACTGCCGTTTTACTTCATGCGAACTTATGAGCTGGTGCGCGATTACCAGAGCTTTCTGCTTATCAGGGTCAGGCATCAGTACCATAAGGTGGTGAGCGAATACCTTGAAAAATATCACCAGGCCTACCGCCGTTCACGCGAAATCTTTGAAAAGCTGAACCTGGCTACCAGCGACATCATCAGGCAGTATTCATTTCGTGAGCCGGAATCCGCCGGTTGGGAAGATTTTCTAAGGGAGGTATCATTCGATGATTCACTTGACGGATTCAACCGGTATTTTGCAATTGTCAGGCTTACGTTTCTTTATTATAATTACAACCGCCTCGATCAGATCGCATCATTGTACGATTATCTCGACGGGCAGTTTTCAACGGGAAATTTTTACTCCAGGCGGATTTTGCTCAACTACTATTCGAACCGGCTGATGTTGCACGCCAAACTAAACGAACCCGAAAAGGCTGAACAATACGGTTATCTTTCTGTGTGTGATAATAGCAGCGACTTTATTCATTACCTCAACAATCTTTGTTCGGTCCTGCTTCGCAACAATAAACAGAAGCAGGCCCTTGAGCTGATGCAGTCGTCGATACCCGAACTTAAAAAAACCATCAGCTATCACAACCGGGTGGGCTTTGCCGCTTTGTTTGTTAAAGCTTTAAATGCCAATCACCGACCAGCGGAGGCCGAAAGCTACGCCTCCTCATTCTTTCAAGCTTACCGCGACAAAATTCTTATGTACCGGTGGCACAGCTTTTTTTCGGCATGGCTGCAGTCACTCATCATGCAGCAGAAATACCGGCAGGTTCTCACCATTTGTCGCCGTCAAAAGATCATGGCTCTGGAAAAAGACCACAGCGAGCGTCCCGCATACCTTCCGACCATCGCCTGGTATTATCACCTTTCGATGTTTAAAACCGGCGAAATTTCTGCAGATGAGTTGAAGCGGTTTATCGGGATTTCCAGGGAAAAATTTACAAACCGGCCGGCGGTGATCCGCCTGAAAGAAGAACTTTCCCTCCATGCACCTGAACTAATTCTTAAGTTTTCTTAAGTGGGCAAAAAAAGTCCATAGCTTTATTTAGCTTTGTAATGTGTTTTAATCCAATTATTAAATATAAATTTCCTTTGTATGCATATTGTAAGTCGATGGCTTAAAACATATGTCGCGCTTTTGAATTGGATTGTCCTCTGCCGAACTTTGCAATTTAAAATCAATAAAAATAGTTATGAAAAGATTTGAAGGAAAAATAGCCGTGGTTACAGGTGGCGCCGACGGGATTGGAAAGGCTACCGCCGTGAAGTTTGCAGCAGAAGGCGCCATTGCCGTTATATGGGACATTCAGGAAGAAAAAGGCAGATCGGCGCTTGAAGAAATTGAGGCAGCCGGTGGCAAAGCCGCATTTTATAAAGTGGATACCACCGATGTGAAGGCCATCGAAAATGCCGTTGAAGATATTGTTAAAAAATTCGGCACCATCGATATCCTGATCAACAATGCAGGGATCACCAAAGATGCTTCCTTCAAAAAAATGACCCACGAGCAGTGGCAACAGGTGATCGATGTTAACCTTACGGGCGTATTCAACTGCACCAAAGCTGTGTCGGGCGTGATGCTCGAAAACGGCTTCGGGAAAATTGTAAATGCTTCATCAGTAGTAGGTGTGTACGGTAATTTCGGTCAAACCAATTATGTGGCCACCAAGGCCGGGATTATCGGGATGACCAAGACCTGGGCACGTGAATTTGGCCGCAAAGGCATCAACGTGAACGCTGTGGCTCCCGGGTTTACCATGACCGAAATGGTGGCCCTGATGCCCGGCGAGGTACTGGATTCGATGAAAACCAAGGTGCCGCTTAACAGATTGGCTACGCCCGGAGAAATTGCCGACGCCTACCTTTTCCTTTGTTCCGATCAGGCTTCCTACATCAACGGCCATACCCTGAATGTGGATGGCGGAATGACAGTGTAGCGGTGGGGGAGGATGTGATGGATGTGGTTTTTGTAATGGCTCGCCTAACGGTTAACCATTAACAAATCACAAATAGCGGTAAACAACTAACGATTAACAAATATCGAACAAATGAGAAATGCAATAATACACTCCAGCGGTGCCTATGTGCCTGAACGGGTGATGCCGAATCAGTATTTCAATGATTTGCTGGGTGAGGATGTGGATAGTTGGTTGCGCGAAAATGTGGAGATCTATGAACGCAGGTGGTGTGCCGATGATCAGTCGGTGGCCGACCTTGCAATGGAAGCCGCGAAAAATGCCATGAAAGCAGGTGATGTGAAACCCGGAGAAATCGACCTGCTGATCATCTCCACCGATACACCGGAATTTATTTCACCCTCTACCGCCTCTAAAGTTCAGCATGAGTTGGGTATGATCAACGCCGGTTCGTTTGATGTTAACACGGCCTGTGCCGGTTTTGTTACTGCACTGGATATGGGCGCCAAATACATTCGCAGCGACGAGCAATACCATACCATCATGGTGATCGGCGCCTATGCCATGAGCAAATTCCTGAACATGGAAAACAAAAATACCGTCACGCTTTTTGCCGACGGAGCCGGAGCTTTTATCCTGAAAGCTGAAGAAGATTCGGATCGCGGTTATCTGGCCAGCCAACTGATCACCAAAGGCGAATATTACGACTACATGGGGATTTACGCCGGAGGTACTTACCAGCCTGTTACGGATGAAGTGATGGCACAAAAGGGTCATTTGCTTCAGTTTGTAAAAAAATTCCCAAAAACACTCAACCCGGAAATGTGGTCGATGATGAGCAGGAAGTTGTGCGAACGGCTGAAGATCACACCCGATGAGGTAGATCATTTTTTCCTGACACAGATCAACATCAACAGCATCCGCCAAACCATGGACATGCTGGGGCAGCCACACGACAAGGCGCAAACCAGCATGCATTACTACGGCTATACCGGTTCGGCCTGTATTCCGCTGGCATTTCAGGACAGGCTGGATGCCGGAAAAGTAAAGCGCGGCGACCTGATGTTCTTCATCGGCTCGGGCGGAGGTCTGGCATTCGCCAGCGCGGCTTTCAGGTATTGATGCGGAAAGATGGGGATGGTTGTGAGGTTGTGAATTCTCGGGAATTGTTGTGGGTGATGTGGTTGTTGTGAAGATTAGGATATCTTTGAGATATGAGTTGAGAATGCGTTCATGCGATCAGGTGAGAATGAAATAAGCGACAATGCGACAATGCGGCAATGCGACAAGATGATAAATCTGGATAAGCAAAATGTATGAAATGACGTGCAACAAATCACAGCGAAGCTCAATATCGCGAAGAAAATAATAACAAACTAAACCAAAAACAATTTGGCAACTCAGGCACAGGTAATCGGTACATGGATTTTGATCGCGCTTTATGTGGGACTGATCCTGTTTTTTGTGATCCGCGGAGCGCTGAAAATAAAAAATATCAGCGACTACGCCATTGGCAACATCAGCTTTTCGCCCGCCGCGGTTGGTCTCTCGCTGGCGGCTTCCATGACCAGCGCCGCCACCTTCGTGATCAACCCCGGATTTATCGCCAATTTCGGTATGGGAGCTTTCATTTCTTACGGGATTGTATTTCCGCTTGGCGCAATCATTTCGCTGATCGTCCTCACCAAAAACTTCCGCAAATACGGTGAGTCGGTAAAAGCGCTCACCCTTGCCCAATGGATCGGCAAACGCTACAACAGCAAAACCTACGCGCTGTTTATGGCCTTTCTGTCGTTGCTGCTTATCACCTTTATTGTGTTGCTCATCGTAGCCATCACCAATGTATTGTCGAAATCGCTGAATATCGAAGAAATCTTTATTCTGCTGGGTATCGTAATCTTTGTGTTTGGATACATGATGTTCGGCGGGGCCAATTCCATGGTTTATACCAATACCATACAGGCGGTAATCATGCTGGTGGTGGCGTTTATCCTGCTGGGATCCGGATACGAGCATTTCAGTGATGGCATCCAGGGTTTTATGGCAAAGATCGCTGCCATCGATCCGCAACTGGCTGAGCCGACGTATCCGGACAGCCCGCTGTTCAGAGATTTTTATGAGATTATTTTTGCACAGTTTATCGTAGGCGTTGCCGTGGTGGTACAACCGCACATTATCACCAAATCACTTCTGTTAAAAAAGGAAAGCGATGTAAACCGTTATCTTGTAGTGGCCACCATTGTTGAGGTCATCTTTTTCCTGGTGGTGCTGGTAGGTTTTTACGCACGTATTCTTTTTCCTGATTTGCTGGCAAACGGAGAACCTTTAAAAAACGACGGGATCATCCCGGCGTATGTGGTAGCGGCATTTGCTGCCAGCAATCTGGCGGTTTTTATCGGGCTGATCGTGGTGCTCGGATTGATCTCCGCCGGTATGTCCACACTCGAAGGATTGATACAGTCGGTATCAACCACCATCACCTCGGATATTATCGAGCCGCTGTTCGGGAAGCACATCAAAGCGGAGGGTGCTTATGTGCGCATCAACAAAATCACCATCATGATTCTGGCGATGGTGGCATTTTTTATGTCGTGGCAGCAAATCGAACATCCAAAGCTGTCGGTGGCCATACTGGCGCAAAACGGGGTGTATGCTTATTTTTCGGCTGCCTTTATCCCGGTGATCTTCGGGATCTTTTTCAGGGATATCGACCTGAGGGCGCCGTTCTGGGCATCCGTTACCGCCATCACCGTACATTTCAGCATTTATTACCTGCTGCCCTGGGGCGTATTGAACCATGGTTGGGATTTCGGGTTCTTTACTAAATACCTCACAGGAACGGTGAGAAACCCGGCCATTGCTGCTTCTACGGCCATCATCGTTTCCACCGTGGTAGGACTGGCTGTTTATGTAACCAAAAAAAATGAAAGATCATGACAGGATTCGATTGGTTTGAAAAATGGGCGCGGTACAATCCGCTGAAGATCGCTGTTAAGGAATTCGAAACCGAGCGCGGCTACAGCTTCTTTCAGTTCAACAAAATGGGCAATTATCTTGCCCGGCTGCTTCGCGATGATCATGGCTTCGGGCATGGCGACCGCCTGGCAGTACTTTCGGAGTACAACATCGAATACATCGTGCTTTTCGCCGTGGCACAAAAACTTGGTATTGTGCTGGTGCCGCTCAACTACCGGCTTGCCTCATCCGAACTCGAGTATGTTATCGAAAATGCAGAGGTGAAGGGTTTGGTGTATGACCAAAAGTTCTTCGACAAGATCAAAAACCTGAACTCCTTCGGTAGGATCGCCTATCAGATCACGATGGATGAACTTCAGGAAATCAACCAACGTTGTGTGGCCCAAAAAGATATTCCGCCTTTGGTGAAGGAAGTTATCCACGAGGACGATCCGATTTTTATTCTCTATACTTCGGGTACCACGGCTTTTCCCAAAGGTGCACTTTACACGCATAAGATGCTTTTCTGGAACAGCATCAACACCGAATTGCGGCTCGATATTACTTCTGCGGATGTATCGCTCAATTGTGCGCCGCCGTTTCATACAGGCGGCTGGAATGTGCTGCTGGCACCATTTATCCACCATGGTGCCTACACCCTGCTGATGCGAAGCTTCGACCCCGACCTGGTGCTTGAAATGCTCGACCTGGAACGTGCCACCGTGTGGTGGGCAGTACCTACAATGCTGAAAATGATGGCCGATTCGCCAATCTTCGAAAAAGTAGCTTTAAGCAAGTTGCGCTATTTTGTGGTGGGAGGCGAAGGCATGCCAATCCCGCTGATCGAAAAGTGGCATAAAAAAGGTGTGCTTATCAGGCAGGGATATGGCTTAACGGAAGTAGGTCCCAATGTCACCTCGCTCGACCATAAGGATGCCACGCGTAAAAAGGGATCGATCGGTACACTTAATTTTTATTACGATGCAAAACTTGTGGATGAAAAATTTAATGAAGTGCCTGATGGTGAAGTGGGCGAGTTGGTGCTGACTGGTCCTACGGTCACACCCGGTTACTGGAAAAATGAAGCAGAAACCCGTGCGGCCATCGAAAACGGCTGGTTCCATACCGGCGACCTGATGAAAAAAGACAAGGAAGGCTATTATTTTGTGATCGATCGCATCAAGAACATGTACATTTCGGGAGGCGAAAATGTGTACCCGGCCGAGGTGGAGCATGTAATCCGGTCGCATCCCGACGTATCGGAAGCAGCCATTGTTGGCGTACCCGACGAAAAATGGGGAGAGGCCGGCAAAGCCTACGTTGCCTTGCGCAAAGGAAAGAACCTTACAAAAGCTCAGCTTCAGGAATTCTGTAAGGAAAGGATTGCAAGGTACAAAGTTCCGAAACATGTGGAGTTTTTGGATGCGCTGCCAAAAAACGATGCAGGAAAGATAGACAGGAAAAAGCTGCGTGAAATTCGATAAAAGTAATTATATTCGATGTTTGAAAACAGTTTAATCAATTAATATTCATCAAAAATTCAAAAATTATGAAAAATGTAAAAATGCTTTCGCTGCTGATGGTAGCAGCCTTAATGTTAACTTTTGCTGCATGTAACGACGATGACGACGATCCTGTAAAGCAGATTGAAATCAGTCAACTGGAAATATCGCAGGACAACACCCAACTGACGGTAACTTTTAACCAGGATGTGTATGGCAATGCCGAAAAAACCATGGCACTCGATGCCAACTCATTTGAGATAGTTATTTATGGAGGGAACCAGGTTACTGCCAGCTATACTGTAGACCATACTGCCGGCAGTCCAACTGCAGTAATTAATGTGACCTATCAAAATGATCTTGCCGGCGATGAAGAAATAGAGGTTAAGGCACTGGCGGATAAAGTCTTTGGCGAACAGGGAAATGCCCTTTCAACAAATCTCACTGAAAAGCTCAACGTCAATACCTCTGAAGTTGACATGGAAGAGATTTCGCTCAGCGATGACAACACTACGGTTGAAGTTACTTTTAATCAGCCGGTTTATAAAAATGCGGATAAGACGGGTGCACTTGACGATGAAAGCCTGACAGTGGATTTTAGCGGTGATAATCCTGTAGATGTAACCTATACTGTCGATCATACCGCAGGCGAAGAAACGGCAACGATCCATATTACTTATCAGAACAGGGTTGATCCCGGTCAGGAACTGGAAATTACAGCAGTGGCCGACCAGGTGTATGGTGCCGGTGGAAATGCCCTTGGTGCCAATTCTACAGCAACTACCACCGTAAACGATGTGGGAATCGTCGGCATGTGGTCGGCATACGACATATCGGTAATCCTGCAAAATTCCGGATTCGATGATTCGCTCTACGCCAATTTCTATGCCGATCAGAGTTATATGGTGACGGCTTATCAGGGTGGACAGCCGATTGTATTCGAAGGAGTGTACACGATGGAAAAAACCCAGTTCGACGAGATCTGGGAGATCGTGCTCAACCAGTCGGCGCCTTCTTCGGTGATAAGTGAAGGTATATTCAAAATATTCCCCGCAGCACAGGATTCGATGTGGTACGAAGTAGCCCAGGTGGATCCTGCTATTGCCGGTGTTTCGCCGCCAACGGCAGCCGAAGGTTTTGGCAGTACCAGCAGCGGTGCCTTCGGCACTGCCAATATCCAGAAATATTACTGGATCGGACAGGAATAAAACAAGCGAATAACCCACGGCAGGTTGCATGTCAGCCTGCCGTTTTTCTCTTATTAAAATACATGACCTATGAAAAACACGCTTTACCGTTTTACGTTGGTTTTGTTGCTGATGACTTCCGGTGCAGGAGTTGTTGCCCAGAATATCGGAGGCAGCCTCACAAATGATTACATCAATTATTTCGATCAGCAGGTTCCGCAAAAAGCCGACAGGCAATTCCAGTTTATCGCCTATTTCATCAATCAGGCGGTGAGTTCGAATTTTTATCCAGAAAATGTATTTATGAAAGGCCAGGTGATCGGACGGCTCTTTGGCGACAACACTACCCATACCACCGACTCGGCCACCGCATTTTACTTCGAGCAACGGCTCATTCCTTTTTTTATTTACCAGCCCAACCTGTTCGACGGTAAAGCTACACTTCGGGCCTCCTTTGAAATCGACTGGACGTGGGGCGACCAGGCTTACGGAACGGGTGGCAACCTCGGTGGAGCCATTTCGGCCGACCAGGTGAATATTCAGACGCAAAATCTTGAAATTGAATACAAACCGGTAACGGGCCTCACGTTCAACCTCGGGCTGCAGCGCCTGTTCGACACACCATACGATCCCTACCGGACATTTTTCGAAAAAATGTCGGAAACCGGATACCGCCTTATGTATTGGGGTACCGATGCCGTAGGATTGCGAATTCATAAGGAAAACGATTTCTCGCGCTGGACGGCTGCCTATTACCAGCTTTATGAAAATGATATCCTGGATAACGATGATGTAACACTCCAGTATCTCAGCTATCAAAATGATATTGCCCCTAAATGGAGCCTCGGCGGATCGGTGTACTACCTGCGCGACCGCGGCAATGGCGAGGGCGGCGTATCCATTTACGGGCAGGGGCTCAATAGCCGCCTCACGCAATACAACGGCACGTTCAGGTTTGATTTTGATAATGCATACAAAGCCGACATCCTGTGGCTTGGCACGCACTTCAGCAGAAATGCCGAATTTATGCTCGATCGTTTCCGCTTAACCGGCTTTGCCAATTACAACCTTGGATGGACAAGGGTGAAACAGGCCGGCGACGACTACGACAAAGCTGCGGATATCGGCGGATTGGGAGCCAATCTGCGAATGGGCTACCGATTTGGACAAACTACAGAGGATGCCGTGAATGTCGGCGTTACCTTTGCCACCGGCGACGAAAATGCACTGGCTGATGACAAATACAGCGGCGTGATCACCGGCAATACCTGGGGCGCACCGGCAGGAATCTTTATCAGCAGCGGATCGTACATTCTGTTTCCCCACGGAAATGTGGTTAACCGCTTCACCCCGTTAATCGCCGATCTATCCAACATGGGCTACGGATTGCTGGGCGGAACTTTCAATGCCAGCCGCGCATTTATCCCTTACAAACTGATCGGGAAAGTGGGAACGGCCGCAGCCATGAGCAATGTGGCGCCTTCCGGAGGCGGAAATAATATCGGTCTCGAGGTCAATGGCTTCCTCAAGTACCAGATCGGGGTATATATGAGCCTCGAAATGCATGGTGCCTATGTATGGCTGGGTGACTTTTACGAAAGCAACGACAATTCCTACAGCTATTACGTAAACGGAAATACTGAATCCGAACAGCCAAAACCTGTAAACCCATGGACCGCCTTTCTCGTGTTTAAGTGGTTGATGTTTTAAATGTAAAATGAAGAGAATTATGCAAGAAAAAATATATAAGATCTTCATCAGGATGCCGGTTGCGGCAGCCTTTCTGATCGTATTCCTAATATCAGGACCTATGAGCCATTCGCAGAATCACCTTAATCCTTATAAGCACATCGAACCGCTTAGGACTTTTCAGGATCTGGAATATCCTTACGATGTTAAGTATGCCGAACTCTCCGATGACATCACGCTGGCATACGTTGACGAAGGTTCCGGCGATCATACCATCATCTTTATTCACGGCCTGGGTAGCTATCTTAAAGCCTGGACAAAAAATATCGAGGTTTTGAAGCAGCATTACCGGTGCATAGCCATCGACCTGCCGGGCTATGGCAAATCATCCAAAAAGCCGCACAGCGGAATGATGACCTTTTATGCAGATGTGGTGAAGGTATTCATCGATAAGCTGAATCTGCAAAACGTGGTGCTGGCCGGGCATTCCATGGGCGGGCAAATCTCGCTGATGACGGCAAACAATTACCCGGAAACAGTTCAAAGGCTGATTCTTGTCGATCCTGCAGGTTTTGAGGAGTTCAACGAAGGGCAGAAACAATGGTTCCGTGATGTGATGACCGTGGATGCAGTCATGAAAACTACCATCGAACAAATCCAGACCAACCTGGCCTACAACTTTTACAACATGCCGGAGGATGCCCGTTTTATGATCACCGACCGCATCGCCATGCGCACTGCCGACGAGTTCGAAAACTACGCCTACGCCGTGGTGCAGTCCGTGCATGGAATGGTGGATGAGCCTGTTTTCGAAATCCTCGACCAGATCAGGCATCCGGTGCTGATCCTTTTTGGCGAAAATGATAACCTGATCCCCAACAGGTACCTCAATCCCGGAACTACGGTTGACATAGCCAGAAAAGGATACAGCAAGCTGCCCGACAGCAAGTTGAAGATTGTGCCGCAAACCGGCCATTTTATGCAGTTCGAAAGCCCCGAAGTATTCAACCAGTCAGTGATTGACTTTCTCGGGAAATAAAAAACGGCCGCAGCGAATGCAGCGGCCGTTATGCACTTCATCATCAATTGCTATATCAAACCAGTTGCTTTCAGGCATTTTTTAATCATTTCGAAGGTGCGCTCGATGTCGTTGTCGAGGCCCACCGAGAAGCGGATCAGGCCTTCGCTCAGCCCCATTTCCTTTTGTTTTTCTTCGGGTACTTCCGACGATGTGCTTTTGCCCGAGTTGCTGAAAAGAGTCTTGAAATATCCGAGGCTCACAGCCAGGTAACCCACACCTTCGGCTTCCATCATTTCCATTACTTCGGCAGCTTTGTCAGCAGTGCCGGCATCAAACGAGATCATGCCACCAAAGCCGTAGCCTTCGTTCATCATGCTTTTCAGGAGTTCATGGCCGGGGTGCGAAGGCAGGCCGGGGTAATTTACGGTAATACCCAGTTCCGAAAGCTTTTCGGCCAGGAACATGGCATTGCGGCTGTGCTGCTGCATGCGGATGTGCAGGGTGTGCAGGTTTTTCAGTATGGAGGAGGAACGGAACGGGTCGAGCACCGGGCCCAGGAGCATGGCGGTCCCGTCGTTCACATCGATCATCGAATTGATAAAATCCTGTTTAGCGCAAATGGCACCGGCCACACAGTCGTTTTTCCCGTTCACGAATTTGGTGAGGCTGTACACCACGATATCGGCGCCGAGCCGTGCAGGCGAAACCATCATCGGCGTAAAGGTATTGTCGACCATCAGCGGAATATTGTGTGCTTTCGCGATTTTCGACAACTCCGGAATGTCAGAAATCTGAAGCAGCGGATTGGTCATGGTTTCGGTGTAGATCAGCTTTGTATTGGATTTGATGGCTGATTTTACCTCGTCGAGGTTGGTAATGTCTACAAAGCTCACCCCGATATTGAATTTTTTCACGTAGTTGCTTAGAAATGCATAGGTGCCGCCATAGGTTGTTCTGCTGGAAATGATGTGGTCACCTGCGTTGCACAGTTCAAGAATCGCGGTGGTGATGGCGCCCATACCCGAACCGGTCACCCAGCCGGCTTCGGTGCCTTCCATGGCTGCCATGGCATCTGCCAGGTATTTGTTGCTGGGGTTCCAGTGGCGTGAATAGAGGAAACAACCCTCGGCTTCACCATGGAAGGTATCCACCATGGTTTTGGCCTGCATAAAAGTATAAGTTGCCGAATCGGTTACCGAAGGGTTTACATCACCAAATTCGCCGAATTGAAGCAGGTCTTGAATTTTATTTGCCGGATCAAATTTCATAGCTATCTGTTTTTGCGGTTTATTACTTTGTTGAATTGAAAGCAAATTTATAAATATGTGTTCGTTTGAGGTGATAATGGGAGTGAATATTTAAAAATTGAAAGTAAATTTGCCGGAATATTTTAATATTATCATGTAAGGTTTAATTTTCACTTTGTGAAATGACAATTTGTTATTTATCAGAATTAAATTATAGCTAAAATAATGTCAGTCAACAATTTTCGTCTCGACAGTCTCGATCGCCGCATCCTTTCCCTGCTTACTTCCGATGCCCGGATGCCTTTTCTTGAAGTAGCACGCAAGTGTAAGGTATCGGGAGCTGCCGTGCATCAGCGTGTGGCAAAAATGATCGAAGCCGGTGTAATTTCGGGAACGCAGTTTAACATTTCCCACAAGGAAATGGGATACCTTACCTGCGCATTTATCGGCATACAGGTAAACCTGACCGCCACCAGCACGCACGAGGAAGTGTTCAGGAAAATACAGCAGATTCCCGAGATTGTGGAGTGTCATCACATTACCGGAAAGTACTCCCTTTTGGTAAAAATTCTTTCGAGAAACAACGAACACCTTAAACAGATCATCGTGGAGCGCATTCAGTCCATTCCCGAGATTGTGGCCACCGAAACTTTTATTTCGCTCGAAGAAGGGTTTGTAAGGCAGTTGCCGGTAGAGTAGGCTTCATGTTACGGTTTGCCTGCGTTGCGTTTTCCAGGGCTTTTCCGGCCTGTGATTTTTTTAACTTCCGCAGATAACCTTTTTGGTGGAACGATTTAAGCTATGCC
>JBKHBQ010000282.1:0-4998 GCA_046542305.1 Bacteroidales bacterium | reverse complement strand
AAGGCAAAGGCGCATTTTCAAAAATATCGTAATACTTGTTCTTTTCATTTTCAACGGCCTGCTGCGAACGCTGAAGTTCGTCGTTCTGCATTTCCAGATGGATCTGGTACATGGAAAGCTCCTCCAGCAACCGGGCCACTTCATCGATCCAAAAAGCTTCAGGAGGAAAATTGCCTTCTCTTTTTACAATCTTTTCTGCCTGTCGGCGCAGTTGATCAATCTTGTTCTTATCTGCCATGGGTCATAAAAAATTTTATACCTGATTCCCGTTTTTCTGTAAGATATCATCCCCAGCTTACTGATACAAAAACGAGATAACCGAGCGATCAGGCTTTCACGGGTTGCTTAATAACATGCTTTTTTCAGTTGTTAAAAATAGTTAAAATATTCTTGTATGCAAGTGGAATTAACGTTTTTTTTGGCTCATGTTTTATGAGAGTGGAAAAAATTTAAACATTTTTCCGGGATTATTCAGGATAAAGCAACAGGATATCGGTAAACACCGGCAGATGATCGCTAAAACCTCCGGAGTAGGAGTAGCCTCTATAGGTTCGGAAAGGCCTGACGCCGGGAAAAGTTTCATCCTCCTCAAGTAAAAAAGCTGCATGAAAAATTGCTGTGCTTTTGGTGTTGATGCGGATTTCAGCGCCCTCGCGCAACAAACTGCCTGAAACAATGATCTGGTCGAACAGGTTCCAGTTTCCCCGGTATTTGAGGCTTCCTTTTGCACCCAAAGCATCCTCTGACAGCATCAGGTTGTACAGCAGGCTGTCCGCCGGATGTTCCACCAAAGTATATGCACCTAAATTTTCTCTGAGGCTTACATCCGTTGGATCGTCATTAAAATCGCCCATGATCACCACGGAAATTTTCGGGTTTATCCTGAAAAGAGAATCTGTTTGTGATTTCAACACCGCTGCTGCCAGTTTGCGCCTTTCAACCGAGGCCATATACCCGCCGTACCTCGAAGGCCAGTGATTAATAAAGAAATGGATCATCTCCCTGCCATCCAGCAGGCCTTTTACGTACAGAATGTCGCGGGTCACGTATGCCGAATCCTCAGCATCCGATACCCTTACGGCCCGATGATGCAGGGGTACAAACACCTCCTCCCGGTAGAGCATAGCCACATCAATGCCCCGCCGGTCGGGGGAGTCGTGATGAATAATCCGGTATCCGAAATTCTTCAGGGGCGTATCATACACCAGTTTTTCGAGCACCTGCCGGTTTTCCACCTCGGCAAGCCCTACAATAGCAGGCGGCTCCCATTCGCCGGCAGCCATGATCACCTTATAAATTTTGTGCAGCTTATCGTAGAGTTTCCGGTTGTTCCACCGTCGCTCCCCCTCAGGGGTAAATTCCTTGTCAGCTCTTTCCGGGTCATCTTCAATATCAAACAGATTTTCTACGTTGTAAAACATGATGCGAAATGGCTGTTCTGCATTTTGCTCCTGAGCGGACGTCGCAACAGCCACCAGAAGCAGAACCAACGGAAGAATGATTATTTTTGACATTGAGGCATGGATCGGTAATGGATTTCAAATTTACAAAAAAAGGAATATGTCAGGCATGGGTAAAATACTCGTCATCATCGGAATTGTCATTGTGGTGATCGGCGCTGTGATCTGGCTCGCCGGCGACAAATTATCATGGTTTGGCAATCTTCCTGGTGATATCAGGGTCGAAAAGGAAAACTTCAGGTTTTATTTTCCCATCACCAGCATGATCCTGCTAAGCGTGGTGATTAGTTTCTTATGGTGGCTGATCAGGAGGTTTTTTTAAAGCATGGAAACCAGCGAAACATACCGTAAGATTATTCATGTGGATATGGACGCGTTTTATGCTTCCGTGGAACAGCGCGACAATCCCGACTACCGCGGCAAACCTGTGGCCGTGGGAGGCAGTCGCGAGCGGGGCGTGGTGGCGGCGGCGAGCTACGAGGCCCGCAAGTTCGGGGTTCACTCGGCCATGCCTTCGGTAACGGCATACCGGCGCTGCCCGCACATCATTTTCGTGCGGCCCCGCTTTGATGAATACCGGCGCATCTCGCACCAGATCAGGGAAATTTTTTATGACTACACCGACCTCGTGGAGCCGCTTTCGCTGGATGAAGCCTACCTCGATGTGACCGAAAACAAAAAAGGCATCCGCTATGCCACCGAAATTGCACGCGAGATCAAACAGCATGTTAAAACCAATACCGGGCTTACAGCTTCCACCGGAATCTCATACAACAAGTTCCTGGCAAAAATTGCTTCGGACTACAACAAGCCCGACGGTTTTTACCTCATCCACCCCAAACATGCCGAAGCCTTTATCGAGAAACTACCGGTTGATAAATTCCATGGAATCGGAAAAGTGACAGCGACCAAAATGCACCAGCTTGGCATCCATACCGGCGCCGACCTGAAACGGCAGGAACTGGCTGACCTGCTACGCTGGTTCGGGAAAACAGGATCGTACTACTACCATATCGCCCGCGGCGACGATCAGCGCGAGGTGCAGCCCGATCGCGAACGCAAATCCATCAGCACCGAAAACACCTTCGGCCACGACCTTGTCCAAACCGGCGAAATCCTTAAACAACTGCACGATATCGCCGACGAACTGATCCGCCGCATGAAGAAAAACAACACCTACGGGCGTACACTCACCATAAAAATTAAATTTTCGGATTTCCATCAGATCACCCGCAGCAAAAGCATTCGCCAGGCGATACGCGACAGGAATCTGCTGCTGAAAACCATGCACGAAATTTTTGGCGAACTGGAATTAAAAGGGCGCCCCATCCGCCTGCTTGGCCTGGGGGTTTCCAACCTGGACCGCCCCGGCCGGGAAGGCATCCAACTGACGCTGGACTTTTAACCGGGGCATTATCGCCATCAACTCAACCATGCTCGATTTCCCGCGCAGGTCTATCTTGCCCAACGACTCGAAATGATACAACGCCTTCACCGGGATCAGCGACACAAGATCCTGAGAAATCAGCAAATCTACGTCCAGCCAGTTGCATTTGTTCTGAATGCGCGAGGTGGTATTCAGCACATCACCTGTATAAATTATGTCTTTCTTGAGTACACCCACCTCGCCGACGGTAACTTTGCCGTAATGCAGTCCGGCTTTAAATGTCGGCACCAGACCGAACTTATGCAGGTATTTATCCGACAGCTTCCGGAAAACATCCTGCATATCGAAGAAGCATCTCAGGCAATTGTTGTCACGCAGTCCGCCGGCCATATCCCATGTGATCACCACCTCGTCGCCTACGTACTGGTAAATCCTGCCGCGGGCATTCACCACCGGATCGGTAATGTCTGCATAAAAATCCTGCAAAAATTCGAAATACCGCTGGTGGCCAAGATCCTCGGCAATCGCTGTGGAAGAACGTATATCCACAAACATAAAGATCCGCTGCTCCTCATGGGGCCGGTGAAACCTGCCCAGAATCATATCCAGAAAAACATGCGGCCCGTAATTGTCGGCCACACTGAAAACAAAAGTTGTGACCGACACAATGGTAAGCCAGGTGATCTGACTCAGCAGGTGCCCGTACGAAAACAGACGCTCCCAGAAACGTTCGAACGAGTTGATCCTCACAAGCTCAGGATCATCCGAATACATGATGAAAAAAAATGAAAGGATTACATTTACCATCAGAATGACCACCATAACAAATCCCATGTTGATCAGCACCTTGGTAATAAAAGGCTTCTTTTTAAAACGATCCTGCAGCACAAAAATCATCACCGAACCCCCGATCAATCCGCCGAAAAATCCGCCCCCGACTCCTGACAGCAGGGAAGCCATAAAGCGGTAATTTTCCCTGGCTGCAATCATTTCTGTTCGCGTTGCCAGGAAAGTATACAACGAAATCAATGCCCCGATCACCATCCAGCTAACGGTGAGGATCAGCCACTTGTGGAGCTTTATTTTGAAGGTGTTGGTGATGGTCATCCGCAACATTTGATTTTTTGACAAATATACACTAATTGTTAACAGCCGGGATGCAGTTTCGTAAGGCATTTTACCAAAAAACATCAGGCAAAAAGCGTACACTTTATAAAAGTTTACATATTTTTGCTTGTGTATTTACGTGTAACAATAGATTAATCCTTTACACAAAAAAGTGAAATTTGCATGAAAGTTAATTTTTATCTGAAAACCCTGTTCGTTTTATCCTTCATTATTTGCGCAACTCAAATTTCGTACGCCCAGAAAAGCGTATTGGTAGTAGGCGAATCCAGAAAAACGTTGAACAACAATAAGGATGTCTACCATAAAAAAAATCGGGAGATAAGAGAAAAAATGATTGAGGAGGCCATTTTTGATGCCATAGAAAAAGGAGCCAACAAAAGATTCAAATCAATTATTGAACACGTTCATTATTCCAATACAGTTGAAAAAAGCTTTGAGGAGGTATATGAGGATTTTCTATCCAGCACCTGCACCGAGTACGATGTGGAATGGCGAAGAACCTCAAGCTACAAATTTGCGCGGCTGGAAGGAAAGCTATGGAAATGTGAAGTAGAAGGTGAGGTAAGGAACATTACTTCATCCTCAACGGTTCCAATAACCAAGACACCTGATCGGGATTTGAATTACTATATAACAAGGAAAAGTTTCAATATCGTGCATATCAACGCCGGTAAAGACAAGGGAGTAGTTGCGGGGGACAAATTTGTTGCTTATCGTCACAAGAAAAAGAAGACGATCAACGGATACAACTTTGTGCCGAAACCGGTAGGGCTGATCAGTATCATTAATTCCGAAAACCGCTTTTCAGAAGGCAGGATCATTAAAGGAATCTATGGGGTAAAAGAATCGCAGCAGGCCATCAAAACCAACGTAAAGAGCTACCGCCTGGGGCTCGAGTATCAATTCGGCGGCTCGTACGAGCAGGTAAATACCACCGAATACGGAGAAAAAGAATCCACCATTAACTCAAAAACTCATTCGCTGTATTTTTATTACACCAGCTACGTTTCGCGCATGGGCTTT
>JBKHBQ010000281.1:0-5013 GCA_046542305.1 Bacteroidales bacterium | reverse complement strand
GAAATTTCCCGAGATCCATATCTTTTTCCGGCTGTTGATTGTTATGGCAATTCTTTCCGCATGTACGGAAAATAGGGATAATAAGCAGGAAAACTCCGGCGGCACCCTGTCGGAATACTCACCTGAAATAGCCACCGGCTTTCGGATCGAGGATTTCGACGGCTATCGCGTGCTGTATATCAGCGATCCGTGGAATGAAAATGCTGCCGGTGAGAAATTTTACCTGGTGAACGATACAGCCGGCGGTTACGATTTTTTGGACGGACAGGTTCTTGAAATTCCGGTCACACGGATGGTTTGCCTTTCGGCCACGCACCTATCGTTCCTGGATGCGCTTGATGCCATCGACAGGCTGGTGGGGGTGAGCAGCGCCGATTACGTGGTTTCTGATGAATTCAGGCACCTGCATGAAGAGGGCAGGATCAGGGAGATTGGCATTGGCGATCATTTTAAGCTCGAGGAGCTGATCCGTCTTTCTCCGCAAATGATGATGGTGTCGCCGCAGGAGGGGCAGGGTTTCGAATTGCTCAGGCAGGCCGGATTTACGATCGTTCCCAATGGCGACTACCTCGAGCCGCATCCGCTGGGACGTGCTGAATGGATCAAAATGGTGGGCGTGCTTACAGCAAAAGAACAGGAGGCCGCACAAATCTTCGATTCGATCAAAACTTCATATAACCGGCTTAAAGGTTTGTCAGAGAATGTTTCGTACCGGCCGACGGTGCTGTCGGGGAAACAGTACGGCGGATTCTGGGCGCTGCCTGGCGGAAACAGCTACCTTGCCCGATTCATTGCAGATGCAGGCGCACGTTATCTGTGGGCTGAGAATTCCGACCGTGGAAGTCTTACCATGGATTTCGAAGCCGTTTACCATAAAGGCATTCAAGCCGATTTCTGGCGGTTTGTCGTATTTTCGGACGAACCGTTTACCTACAGCATTTTGCTTGCTGAAGATGCACGCTATGCGGATTTCGAGGCAGTTAAAAACAAAAAGGTGCTGGTTTGCAATACCAGAAAAACACCATATTTCCAGAAAGGCCTGCTGGAGCCTCAGGTGATCCTGGCGGATTACATCAGCATTTTTCATCCGGATTTGTTGCCGGATCATCAGCCAACATATTATCGTTTACTTCCATGATTTTACCTGAAACATACCGGCGCAGGAATCACCGGACCAGGCTCAGGTTGTTACTGATGGTGCTGATGGTGCTGGTTGTTTTTGTTCTGAACATCCTCTGGGGTTCGGTTTCCATACCTGTTTCGGCTGTGCTGGGCATCATTTCAGGCGCAACGGCAGAACATGCAGCCTGGGAAGGGATCATTATTCATGCCAGGCTGCCACAGGCTGTTACGGCACTGCTGGCCGGCGCTGCCCTGGGCATTGCCGGATTGATGATGCAGACACTTTTCCGCAACCCGCTGGCCGGTCCTTCAGTACTGGGCATCAGCTCGGGCGCGAGCCTGGGTGTGGCTGTGATGATGCTCTTCATTGCACTGCCTACCGGAAAATTTATCGTGCTCAACCAGGTGACGGGAAATCTTTCCGTGATTGTAGCCGCTTTTGCCGGCGCATACGCGGTTTTGCTGGTGATTGCCGCCATCGCCGCACGTTTCAGAAGCAATACCATGGTGCTGATCATCGGCATCATGATAGCTTACGCAGTAACTGCCATTGTAGGCGTCCTGCAGTTTTACAGTCTGAAGGAAGATCTGCAGGCCTTTATCATTTGGGGGCTGGGCAGTTTTGCCAATGTTTCGTGGCCGCAGCTCCGGTTTTTTATTCCGGTGATCACGTTGGGTATGTTAGCCTCAGCATTGATGATCAAACCCATGAACGCGCTGTTGCTGGGTGAACATTACGCGGCCAATCTCGGTGTGAGGGTGGGGAGGTCGCGGATAATAATCATCCTGATCACCGGCGTACTCACAGCCACCGTCACAGCTTATTGCGGCCCCATTGCCTTTCTGGGACTGGCCGTGCCACATCTGAGCAGGAATCTTTTTCAAACCTCCGACCACCTGGTAAATGTACCGGGGACTATTCTTTCGGGTGCCTTGCTGGCTTTGGTGTGCAACCTTATCGCACGAATGCCTGGCTTCGACGGGGCGCTGCCCATCAACGCCATCACTTCGCTGATCGGGGCGCCGGTAGTGGTGTGGATCATTATCAATCGTCATCAGTTTAAACATGCCGCCTGATCATGAAAACACCGGCACTACATACCAGGAGGCTTTCGATCGGCTATCGCAATAAGCGAAGCGAAACAGCGCTGCATCGTGATCTGAATCTTCATTTGAACAATGGAGAGATTACCTGTTTGCTCGGACCCAACGGATCGGGGAAATCTACGCTGATCCGCACCCTCGGAGGTTTTCAGGAAGCTTTAGGGGGATCTGTGCGCATCGGAGAAGAGCGTGTTGAGGATATGACCGCCGGACAGATGTCGCGGCTGGTCAGCGTGGTGCTTACCGAACCGGTGGATGTGGGAAACATGGATGTGTATTCAATGGTTGCATTTGGCCGGGCGCCTTATACAGGATTTTTGGGAAGGTTAGGATATGAAGATCACCGGATGGTTGCGCAGTCGCTGGCACACATTGGCATTACCGGCCTTCAGAACCGGAAATTCGACGAACTGAGCGACGGCGAACGCCAGAAAGTGATGATCGCCAAGTCGCTGGCCCAGGAAACGCCGATCATCCTGCTGGACGAACCCACGGCATTTCTGGATTTCCCGAGCAAGGTCGAAATCCTGCAGTTGTTGCGCAAAGCCGCCTGGCAGCACCAAAAAGCTGTGCTGCTTTCCACACACGATATCAACCTGGCCATGCAGTTTGCAGACCGCATCTGGCTGATCGGGAAAAACAGCGGCCTGGTTACAGGTATTCCGGAAGACCTTGTGCTGAAAGGCGAGTTCGGAAATTTCTTCAACCGCGAACAAACCCGCTTCGATTCCGGAACCGGCACCTTCAGGTTTCACACACCGCAAAAGGAATTTGTGCGGGTAGAGGGGGAGGGATTGAAATACAACTGGCTGATCCATGCACTGGAAAGAAGAGGCTTTAAAGTAGTCACACAATCCGGGGAAAGTACTGCTGCCGAAATAACCCTGCAGCCATCCCACATGTTCAGCGTACGGAAATCATCGAAGCTTGAACCCATCTTATTCGAATCAATACAGGAGGTGCTGACATTTCTGGAAAGTAAATAAAAACCTTATTAACAGGATTTTTTTTTAAATTCGCTGCCAACCGGAATCAAATATTTTGCATGATGAACAAACACGGAAATTATTTGCTGTTTTTATTATTTGTGATACTAACTGCGTGCAATCCTATGGAAAAAGCTGATTTGATCCTTACCAATGCCCGCATCTACACGGTGGATGACAATTTTACCGTAGCGGAAGCCATGGCTGTGAAGGGCGGAAAGATCCTTGCCACCGGAACTGCCGGGGAGATCACCGGAAGATACGAAGCTTCCCAAACCCTCGACATGACCGGTAAGCCGCTGTATCCCGGATTTATTGATGCACATTGTCATTTTTACGGCTATGGCCTCGGGCTGCTCAAACGCGCCGATCTGGTGGATACAAAATCTTTCGACGAGATCCTCGACATCGTCCGGGCGCATCATGTAAAATTTCCGTCGGCATTTTGGATCGAGGGCAGGGGATGGGACCAGAACGACTGGCCCGTGAAGGAATTTCCTACCAAAGAGAAGCTGGATGAGCTTTTCCCTGAAAATCCGGTAATCCTTACCCGCATCGACGGTCATGCCGCGCTGGTGAACAGCAAGGCAATGGAACTGGCAGGAATCACCGCAGACACCAAAGTGGAAGGCGGGGATGTGATCATGAAAAACGGCGAACCCACCGGCGTGCTGATCGACAATGCCATTGAACTGGTAACCGATATCATCCCCGAACCGGATGAGGAGCAAATGGCCGAAGCATTACTGGTGGCGCAGAAAAACTGCTTTGCCGTGGGCCTCACCGGCGTGCATGATGCCGGGCTGGTAAAGAAGGAGATCGATGTGATTGATTCGCTGAACAAATCGGGCGACCTCAAAATGCGCATGTACGTGATGCTGACCCCGACGGACGAAAATTTTGAAAATTTTGTGCATCAGGGCATCTACAAGACCGATCACCTGAATATCCGTTCCATCAAGCTTTACGCCGATGGTGCGCTGGGTTCGCGCGGCGCCAGGCTGCTTGAGGATTACAGCGACGATCCCGGCAATACCGGCCTGATCCTCCGCACCCCCGATTCCATCCGCGACATTTGTAAAACGGCTTACGAGAAAGGCTTTCAGGTATGCACCCATGCCATTGGCGATTCGGCAAACCGGCTAATGCTTCAGCTTTACGGCGAAGCCCTGAAAGGAAATAACGATCGCCGCTGGCGCATCGAGCACGTTCAGATTGTTGCGCCCGAAGATTTCGACCTGTTCGGAAAATATGATATTGTGCCTTCGTCGCAGCCTACCCACGCCACTTCCGACATGTACTGGGCCGGCGACCGCATCGGTCCTGAGCGCATGAAGGGTGCCTATGCCTACAAACAACTGCTGGAACAAACCGGCTGGATTCCCCTGGGCACCGATTTTCCCATCGAAAACATTAATCCGTTATATACATTTTACGCAGCCGTTGTGCGAAAAGACTTAAAGGGCTGGCCTGAAAACGGTTTTCAAACGGAAAACGCCCTCACCCGCGAAGAAACCCTGCGCGGTATGACCATCTGGGCCGCCAAAGCCGCCTTTGAAGAAAACGAAAAAGGCAGCCTCGAACCCGGCAAAATGGCCGATTTCGTAGTCCTCGAAAAAGACATCATGGAAATCCCAGGCGAAGAACTGCCTCACGTAAAGGTGCTTCAAACCTTTGTGGGCGGCGAGGAAGTTTTTGGCAGGTAGATTTTTTTATGGGTGAGACGCTGTTTGATGTCCGATGTAAGATGTGTGATGTTTGAAGTGTGATGTTCCCGGAGGCTGTCAGACGGTCAATGGCT
>JBKHBQ010000280.1:0-5037 GCA_046542305.1 Bacteroidales bacterium | reverse complement strand
CATGTTGTAAAGCTTTTTGAGAAATGAATGAGCGCAAAGGTAGAAGAAAATTAAAAGTGATGCATGGGTTTTTGCTTCAGGTACTTTGCAAAGGAAATGTTTATGGCTAAGTTTTATTCCGGGTGCTATAGATTATTTTAGTCATGCAGGAATTATTCTCTGTGTGCAACTTGGTGATTCTTTGCAAAACTTGGTGGTATAGCTGTTGCACGGAGTGCCACAATGAAGACACAGTGTTTCTCAAAGTAAAAGAGGAAGCAATAATAAAAATGAATGAGCAAAAAAAAAAGCGGATGCGCCATTTCAGTTCATATCCAGGGCGAAAAAAAGAAAATCCGGTGCCATTCGCATTTCTTTTGCTGAAAACCCGAAAATTCTGAAATCCGTACATTTGCAGTAAAACAAATCTTAAAACACATGAAGAAAATCGCACTCATCACCGGCGCCACAGCCGGAATCGGAAAAGCAATTGCGGAAAAATTTGCCCATAACGGCATTGATGTGATCATGAGCGGGAGGCGTAAGGAGCGCCTGTCGGAACTGTCGAAGGAGCTTTCGGAACGCAGCGGATCACGGGTGCTGCTGCTCGAAATGGACGTTACCGACCGCCAGGAGGTGGAGGAAGCCATTCATTATCTGCCCGACGACTGGAAACCCATCGACATCCTGGTGAACAATGCCGGGCTGGCAGCAGGCCTCGACCCGCTGCAGGAAGGCGCAATCGCCGACTGGGAGCGCATGATCGACACCAACATCAAAGGACTGCTCTACGTTTCCCGCACCATCCTGCCCATGATGATCGAAAACGGCAGCGGCCATGTGATCAACGTTGGGTCCATTGCCGGCAAGGAAGTTTATCCTAAAGGAAACGTGTACTGCGCCACCAAGCATGCCGTAGATGCCCTCACCAAAGGCATGCGCATCGACCTGCTCGGAACAGGCATCAAGGTGTCGCAGGTGGCCCCCGGATTGGTGGAAACGGAATTTTCTGAAGTCCGTTTTAAAGGCGATCACGAAAGGGCGGAGAAAATTTACCAGGGCTATCAGCCGTTGCAGCCCGAAGATATTGCTGATGTTGCCTATTACCTGACCACCCTGCCGGAGCATGTTTGTATCAACGATGTGGTGGTGACGCCCACGGCACAAGCCAATTCGTACCTGACCAAAAAGCAGGATCAGTAGTTTCGCAAGGCACATGTGCTGCTCGATGATGTACGCCATATCATGTTCAAACCGATGATACGGTGGAGGAGGTGGCGCAGAAATTCCAGGAAAGCGACAAATACAACCTGCCTGTGCTCGACCACGGTAACTATGTCGGGTATATTTCAAAGGCCAACCTCTTCGGCGAATACCGCAAAAAGCTGAAGGAGGTTTAGGAGCATTAGGCAGGGAGGTTCATTTTTAGGCGTTAATCGGTGAAAACTGACAGGTTTAAAGGAATTAAATTTTCACCTGTTGTGATTCAGCACAAAAAACTTTCCGGTCAGTTTTTCTTTTTCATGAACTCCTTCATAAAAATACAGTCCGGGTTTAAGGTGATCTGTTTGTATTATTTGCTTTTCGGAACCGAGGATAAACGAATCGATTTCTTGTCCGGTCACATCAAAAATGCGGATGGTCAACCGGTCGTTCGCAGGTGTTGTTGCAGATCTTTCAAACACCACAAAACCGGAAGCCGGATTAGGATATGCCACAATCTTTGCCGGGGTTTCTTTGTTTGATAATGATTGAGATTCCAGGATGTCAGTGCTGATTCTGACCAGCCGCGACCGGGGCGGAGTTGTATCAGCGTTCCAGTAATGACAGGCAATATACAAAGCTTCATCATCATAAATAATATTTTGACCCTTCAAACTGTCGTCATAAAAAAATTCATTCAGAAGGTTCCCTGAATAATCCAGTGTGAGGATTGCACAGGTATCGATTGCGTTGGTTAAGGCATACATACGCTGCCCTGCCGGATCCTGTGTCAGTGATCTGATATATTGTTGCGGGTATCTTTTATAATGCATGATATTTCCCTGACCATTAAAAATGCCAATCGCTGAATACATATGCAGTTCATCGGCCGTATGTCCGGCAGCAAAATACCTTTGATTGTCTATCTGATGAAGGTTTACGATGGTAAAAGCTTTATCCGGAAAGGAAATGTTTTGAATAACATTCAAATTCTGGCTGTATTCGATGACTACCGTTTTATAATCCGTTACAGCTTTGGCGTAAAGTGATGCCAGCAGGTTTCCGTTCTCCAGGAGCCTGATATCATAAACACTTAGAAGCCCTGTGGCATATCTTTTTGTAACATTACCTCCCTGGTCGTATTTTACCAGAAAACTTTCCAGGATGTTAATATTTTTTGAATCAAAGATTTTTACCATTTCGGTAACGATCAGGCTTTTATCGGGCAATTCGACGGCTTTTCCTGCTAACGCGTTCAGGCTGTCGGGAAGCATAATCGCTCCCAATAAACCACCTTCCGGGCTGAGTTCGAATACCCTGCCGTTGTTTGAAGGGATCAGCAGATTGCCATTGGACCTTTCAGTGATTTGGGTATGCCACTCCATATGTCCCTGCAATTGACAGCTCCACAAACTTGTGCCTGACGAAGTGAAACTTTCAACGGTGATCCATGCTTGAACTGCTGAATTTCCGGCAACAATAAAATTCCCGTCGTTTGTTTTGATCATATCGCCTACTTCAACAATCTGATCATTCAGCGGCACGATAAAATCATTAATCTGGCAATTGCCTGCCAATGCTGTGGTCAGTAAACATAAGGCAAGGATTTTCTTTTTCATATCGGTATGCGTTTGTGTTAAGTAAGCAAACTTACGGCGCTGCTATATAAAAAACCAGATTAAACCTGAAAATGGCAGGAGGCAGTCAGTGAAAGGTCTGGTTTTGCTTGTTTTCGCAAAATTTCTGGCGAAACCTGACAGGTTTAGAGGGGACACAAAACATTATCTTTCTTACCTGATTAATTCATGAAATAGTATAACTTAGTGAAGTTTAGAGCCTTTCTGCCTTTGTGGCTATTATTCATTATGCCACAAAGACAACAGGACACAAAGAACTCACAAAATTTTATGAGTTAAACAGGCTCAAAACCTTAGTAGCAATGATTCCCCGGATTGTGAAAAACCTCATTACCTTATCCTTAATTATCTCAAAACAAAAAAAACCCGACAGTTATCCATCGGGTTTATCCAGCGGAGAAAGAGGGATTCGAACCCCCGGGCCAGCATAAGCCGGCCAACAGATTTCGAGTCTGCCCCGTTCGACCACTCCGGCATTTCTCCGCTGCAAAAGTACAAAAAGATTTAAACGCACAAGAAATTTTCGGTTTTCCGGTAGATTTTTTAGGTAAAAACGAATTTCGCTAATGATGTATTTGTCTGCTATTTAGGGCGCGCAGAAAAATCCTCGACAAATCCGTAGTCGCGACTGATTGCCGGAAGGGGCGTATTCAGCAGTTGCGATGGTTTTTGTTGGGCAGACTTCAGGGTGTCGCTCAGGTAGTTTTCGATGGTGATGCTTTGGTTGATGGTAAAGGGAAGGTCGAACTGCTCGCCGTTGATCCAGGTTGTGGTATTGGAGCCATCGAATACAAAAGCCCGGATAATGGTATTGGGCAGCGCATGATAATATCCGACGGGCAACGGATCGATGCTTTGGAAAATGAAAATGTTTTCCACTTTTTCAAACTGCGTACCGGAATTTACATAAAGTGGATTCAATGTTTCGAAGGTGTTGATGATCTGAAGGAAGAAATATTCGTCGGCAACGTTGAGAAAAATCCTGGGCGGCTCCGTTTCTTTCACCACGTACACTTCATCCCACACCATTTCCAATCCCAGTTGGGTGCTGTCGGTATACAATCCTGAAGTATGTGCATAAAAAGTAAACAAATCGGGGGCAACGAACCAGGCAAATTGGGTGCTGTCGCCGCCGGCAATCCTTCGGCTGAAACGGTTATCCGGCATTTTGCCATATCCGGTATCCACTTCGATGTTGATGGTGGTAAATACAGGATTGATCACCGTAACCAGGAACATATCCACCGAAAGGTACACCGGGATCACGTAATCCTTGTCGGAAGTGCTGAGCACGATTTCGCCGGTATATTCGTTTTGGGAAAGGCCGCTCCGGTCGACGGAAACGGAAATGGGTTCGCTCATTTTTCCGGCAACTTCTCCGGAAGTGGTGCCGGTTTCGAGCCACCCGATGTTTTCGGTCAGGCTGAACGAAAGCGCTTGCTCCCCTTCGTTGGTCAGGAGTAAAGTGCGGGAATCCTGTGTATTGCCGAAGCTCAGGGATGCCTTGTCGATGGCCGATTTGGCACGTGTTTTTTCGACCGCCTTTTTGCAGGAAAACCACAGGCTGGAGGTAAGGATAAGCAGGATGACCGGAATAATATGTTTCATGTTCATGATGGCTTGCGGACAAATTTACCTTAAAATCGTGTTCACGTTGCCGATCCAGCCCAGTTTTTTCGATGCCCACAGTCCGATCATGATGGCTTCGGCGGCATCCGCATTGAGGGAAGTGGCTTTGTGGTCCGACAATTTTTCGATCACCCGGCGGGCATAGATCACCGCATTGGCTTTGGCCGATTTGGCGCGGCGCTGCTCACGGTCGAGCAGCAAGTCGTGGCGCCAGTTGTCTGCCATGGTTTTTATTACTTCGATGTTGCGTTTTTCCAGAAATGCATCCCAGATTTTAAGCAGCGGTCCGCCACCTTCGATCACCAGGTGCGACAGATCCTCCTCTTCGTTCAGCAGCCACGGAATCGCCTTGCGCAGCCGTGCGGCATTGCCGAAATTCTGCGAACGAAACCACAGCAGTCTGCCCTCCGAACTGAACATCGCCAGTCCGGTCTTCACACCCAAATCAACAGAAAGAAGAAAATCCATAGAATGTTTTTGTAAAGTGTAAAGATAAGGAAAGGAGCGGATTTGGGGTGAGATATGAAATGATCTGAAATGGGAAGATTAACGATTAACGATCTGAGATTTAAGATCGGATGATGTGTGA
>JBKHBQ010000279.1:0-5044 GCA_046542305.1 Bacteroidales bacterium | reverse complement strand
GGTTATTAACAGAATTTTTTTGTTCCCACCGTTTTTTTACGCAATGTGGGTTAAATCAATCCTTTTTTAATTGCGATAGCCACCAGTTCCGCAACATTTTTGGCGCCGGTTTTTGCCCGCGCGGTTTTGCAGTGCGAATCGATGGTGTGGGGGCTCAGGTGCATGGTTTCTGCGATGGCTTTTACGGTTAATCCTTGAGCCAGGTGCTTTACCACATGTTTTTCCTGGCTGGTCAGGTCTTCGGAATTGTAGCGGATGGTAAGCCTGTTCAGGGTATTTTCGTTTTTTATCAGGTAATCGGTATAGCCCTGGTGGAGGCGGTGGATCGCCTGGATTATATCCTGCATGCAGGCTTCTTTGTTCCTGAAACCCTCTGCTCCGCTTTGCTTTAGGCTGTCCACCAGTGACTGGTCATTTAACGATGTTAAAATTAACACCCTGATTTCCGGCCGCAGTTTTTTGATCTTTTTCAGGGTATCTTCTCCGTTCATCAGTGGCATGTCGATGTCGAGGATCAGGATATCCACAGGAAGTTTTTGAAGCGCTTGTACAGCTTCCTCACCATTGGAGGCCTGCCCAACAATCGTGATGTCTTTATCTGCTTTTAGATAAGCAGCCAATCCCTCTTTGTAACTTTGATGGTCGTCGGTGATAAAAATCTTTATCATATTCAGGAGTTATCTATGTTTACTATTATTGTGGTCCCATAATCAGGCTGGCTGTCGACAATTAATTTCCCGTTGCATTGCTGTTCGATTCTCAGTTGCATGTTGTGCAATCCCAAACCGCTTCCATTCACCAGGTTTTTGTTAAAGCCCCTGCCGTTGTCGTAAATGGTTAAGTTAAGTTCATTTTCATGCTGCATCAACTGAATGTCGACTTCAGTGGCTCCGGAATGTTTCAGAATGTTATTTACCGATTCCTGGAATACCCGGTATAGCATGAGTTGTGTCGTTTCGCAAATGCTGTTGCCGATATTGTGAAAATGAACGTTGAAACGGATATCATGTTTATTGATCAACTGATGAACTGAATTTTCAACGGCTTTCTGCAGCCCGTGTTTTTGAAGGGTATATGTGGATTGGTTGTGGGAAATATCCCTTACCTCCTGATTAATTTTTAAAATGGATTCCAGCGATTCGCTTATCCGCGAAAAATCCTGCTTTTGTATTTGATGTTCCAGATCAAGCTTTAGCAAAGCGAGTTGGTTACATACACCATCGTGCAATTCTTTTGCTATGCGTTCGCGCTCTTTTTCCTGGCCTTCGAGCAAAAGGCGGATATTTTTCTGCTTCTCTTCTTCAAGTTCAGCCGTGCGCTGATCTACCAAAGCTTCAAGATTGTTGTTCAAATGTTCGATTTCGGAGCGGATCAGAAAATCATTCCTCGTAAACTTTTCCAGATAATAAGCGCCATACAGACTGAGGAAACTGCTGCAGATGATAAAAAACAGGCTGTTTACAAAAATTTGATTAAGTGAGATTTGAGAACCCGACGGGACCTCACGGATAAAAAATGCATAAAGCAGTATGTACGACAAAATTGTGATGATATTCAACAGTGCTGCCTGAACAAAACGAACCCGCAGGTAAAAGGTTACAATACCGGTGGTGAGGATAAGTCCGGGATAGAAAAAACTAAAATCATATCCGTTAAGGTTCAGGAACCACAGCTTCCACAAAATTCCAGCCGTTGCAATAACACCAAAATACAGCAGGAAAGACTGTAGGTGTTGTTTAAAAAAATCAGTGTATGAAGCAAAAAAAATCAGTGACAAAATAGTGCAGATAACGATTCTGTTGAGAAGCAAGCCATGTTCTATGTCAGCAAAAACCCAATCGTCAATAAAATAGAATATCAGGTAAATAAAAATTGACACAACAAAGCCGATCCGGATTTGAACGATCAACTTTCTGTAATAATCCATGTTGAAGAGCTTTTCTTCTGCTGGATTATCAAAACCATAAAAATATTCCCGCCACACGCTGCTCATTGAAGGAGTTTTTGTCCTTCAAAAATAAGAAAATATACATTTGTTTTACAAAATATTCCAGAATAAATAATGATGGCTACTGGAATTGTCGTGACGGTTGGGTTTGTTATTATGCTCGAAGTGGCTGAGCAGCAGCAATCGATTTATCATAAGCAGCATAACCTACACTTATGCAGCCGATAAACTTCTGCTCTTCTGTTGGAGAGAGATTTTTCCTTTATAAAAGAAATAAAATCGCTCGCCCCTGATTTCCTAATCAGCCAATATTTGATAATAAATAGCAATTGAAGTTTTCTGTTCTATCTTTTCCAGTTTTCCTGTCTTAACTTTTCCTTAACCAGGGTTAACGAAAAGTTAAAGTTACACATGCTGGGGGCTTTAATTTTTAATTTTGGAGCATGAACAGGAAAACACTTGTAGCTGTCATGGTGTTGATGAGCGTTTCACTGACGGGGATTGTGGCGGTGCAGGCGCTGTGGATAAAAAATGCGCTGGAGGTGAAGGCCGGGCAGTTCGACCGCTCGGTGAGCGACGCGCTGACGGACGTGGTGCAGCGGCTCGAACGCAACGAAAACATGGTGGTGCTTTCCCAAATAAACCAAAGCGGCTATTTTTTCAATTACAACATCCCTGATCTGGATTCGATGCGCAAAATGCAGAACCGGCTGGCGGATACGCTGCAGCAAAGGCTAAAGGATTTTTCTCCGGCACAAAACCGGCTGCAGTGGCTCCGTGAGGATTTCGAAAGTACCATGAAGATCTACACCTGGGCCGACTCCATTGGCACTGAGTTAAATGTCCGGATCAACCCACAAGGATATGCTTTTGAGGATCAAAAAAAAACCGGAGGGGGAAAACCGGCGGACCCGGCAAAAAAGGAAAAAAGTCTGTTCGGTGATAGTCAGCGTGTGGTGATCCGCAGCCTGGAACAGACAACGCGAAGAAGTGATGAATTAATGGAAATGCTTGACCGTGTGGTGATAGAGGTTGAAAGCTATAATATGCCGCTCTCCAAAAGGCTCGATAAGGATTATCTGCAAAGCCAGATCCGCAAATCGCTCAACGACAACGGTATCGCTATCCCGTTCGAATATGCGGTGGTGTCGGGCACGGACGAAAAGCTGATACCGGTAAAATCTGAAAATTTCAGGAAGGAATCGCTCAATACACCCTACCGGACAAGTCTGTTTCCCAACGACCTGTTGCACCGCCCCGACTTCCTGTTGCTCTCCTTCCCGGACATTTCCACCCACTTGTGGCGGTCGATTTTCACGCTGCTGCTGGGATCGGTTTTATTTACGCTCATCATCATGATAACCTTCGTTGTGACCATCCGCGTGATCCTGACGCAGAAAAAGGTATCGGAGATCAAATCTGATTTTATCAACAACATGACCCACGAGTTCAAAACGCCCATTGCCACCATTTCGCTGGCGGTGGATTCGATCGAAAGTCCGAAAGTGCTGGATTCCCCTGATAAAATTAAATATTTCACCGGCATCATTCGCGACGAAAACCGCCGCATGAACAAGCAGGTGGAAACCGTGCTGCAGATGGCCATGATCGATAAAAAAGATTTCAGGCTCCAGATACGTGAAATCGATGCCCACGAAATCATCCGCCGGGCAGCCGCATATCTGGGGCTCCAACTGGAAAAGAAGTACGGAAGGATCGATTTGGAATTAAATGCCGGAAACCCGGTGATTGAAAACGACGAAATGCATTTTTACAACATTATCAATAACCTGCTGGATAACGCCATCAAATATTCGGATGATCCCCCGGCGATCAGGGTAATCACCGAAAACACCGCGGACGGCATCGCCATCACCGTTGCCGACAAAGGCATGGGCATCACAAAAGAAGCGCAGGAAAAAATCTTCGACCGGTTTTACCGGGTGTCGTCGGGCGATGTGCATAATGTGAAGGGATTCGGCCTGGGGCTGAGCTATGTAAAGGCGCTGGTGCATACTTTCGGCGGAAGCATAAGCGTTGAGAGCGAACCGGGTTATGGCAGCCGTTTCAGTATTGTACTGCCTGCCAGGCAAAATAGCGAAGTGTAGCCAGATGGTTTACAGAAAACGATAACCAGAAAAATTTTCATCCGATGAGCAATACGCGGATTTTTATGGTGGAGGATGATCACAACTTCGGAGCGGTGCTGAAGTCGTACCTTGAGATTCACGATTACAATGTGCATTGGGTTGACGACGGTAAACACGCGCTTGCCGAATTCAGGTCGGATGATTTCGATATTTGCATCCTGGATGTGATGCTGCCCCATGTGGATGGTTTTCAGGTTGCCCGTGAGATCAGGTTTACAGATAAAAACATCCCGTTGATCTTCCTCACCGCCAAAACCCTGAAGGAAGATATTCTCAAAGGCTTCAGCCTGGGTGCCGACGACTATATCACCAAGCCATTCGATTCGGAGGTGCTGTTGTGCAAAATCAGGGCCATCCTGAAACGCAAGGAAAATGCAGGATCCAAAAGCGTGGAGCGCGACGATTTCGCCATCGGTAAATATCACTTCAATTACCCGCACAGGCTGCTGACGATGGACGGTCGCGAACAGAAACTCTCGCCGCGTGAAGCCGAACTGTTGCGACTGCTCTGCCTGAAAATAAACGACGTGCTGCCGCGTGAAATGGCCCTGCGGAAAATATGGGGCGAAGATAACTATTTTACCACCCGCAGCATGGATGTGTTTGTAACCCGCCTGCGCAAATATCTTCGCGACGATCCGGCTATCGAGATCACCAATATTCATGGGAGCGGGTTCAGGTTGACGGTGGGATAGGGAACGACACGGCGAAAATGTGACAAGGCGAAAATGCGACAGGGCGGCAGCGTGCACTGAATCAGGTGAAGTGACAAAAAACCGGAACAATCCAAAGCCTGCCTCGTCTGCAGTTCGGCAAGGCGGGCACAAAATCCAAAGCACAAAATCCAAAACAAATTTAAATAACAAAAAATCAAATTTTCAAAACTTCAGAAAACTTCGCAGCTTTGCAAGAGCCAACCACAATAGCCACATTAGTACATATAGTA
>JBKHBQ010000021.1:0-25209 GCA_046542305.1 Bacteroidales bacterium | reverse complement strand
GATTCAAAATTTCTATATTTCAATCATTTCACGAAATCATTAACAACATCTCATTACCTGATTGTTTCAAAGCAACTTATGGCGCTTTCCCCCGGATATCATTCTCCCCGTTGCCCGATAAATTTCTTATACTTCGCCTTCGAATTGGGTTGATCATTTTACCAAATTTCCCAAAATGGATATTTTTGTTTAGATCTAATCAGGAGAGGAATCCTTCACGAAAGTTTATTACTATGAAAAAACTCTTACCCATTCTGCTTGTATTGTTGTCATCAGCATTGCATGCTCAGGTGCATACCACGTATTTGTGGCATCTTCAGCAACCGATTTACTGGCCTGAAAACAGCCAGTGGGCGCCCGCAAAATACCAGGCTGCTCACGAATCTCACTACCTGAAGGTTAACGGGGGGAATATTTACCCCGACGGGCAGGCACATCCGCTGAACGACCTGGAAGAAATTTTCGGCAAAGACGACCGCAAGGCCGTTTACCAGTGGCGGGCCAAAGATGCGGTGCAAACACTGCTCGGGCTGCCCGATGCGGGGGCGCAGGTGAACTACTCCGGTTGCCTGATCGAAAACGTAAACAGCCTAGCCAATGCAGGGCAGTGGGGATACAGCCCCGGCTGGCAAAACAATTTCATTACGGCACGCAACTGGCAGACCTCCGGCGGCAATCCGAGGATGGATATCTTGGGATTTACTTTCCATCACGCACTGGCGCCGCTGATCAGCGAAAATGTGCTGCGAAAGGAAATCCAGGCACACCGGCATATTTACCAGCAAACCTTCGGAACATCGCCCGATTATTCGAAGGGGTTCTGGCCGGCCGAATGTTCCTTCAGCACCCGTATCATCAAAGTGCTGGCAGAAGAAGGCTTCGAGTGGAGCGTGATCGCCAATTCACACCTGGCGCGCACACTGGCCGATTATCCGCTGTCGTTCGGTACTTCGGGCTGCAACATCGATCCGCCTAACGCCGCCGACAAGGTGACCACCATCGGCTCGAACTGGTGGAGCGGACAGATCGACGGCCGCGGCGGTACCTTTGCCGCACCTTACTGCTACCAGGCACACAAGGCTCAGTATATCGACCCGGAAACAGGGGAAGTCTTTAAGATCACCGTCGTTCCGATGGATGACGTGCTGAGCTATATGAACGGTTATGCGCTGATGGGTACAGGAGAAATCGATGCCCATATTGCACCGTTCGACGACCCCGCTCATCCCGGCATCGTGCTGCTGGCACACGACGGCGACAATGCCTGGGGCGGCGGCTACGATTATTACCACAATTCCGTTCCTCAGTTTGCACAGGCTGCAGCCAACCAGGGATATATCCCGACCACCGTGCAGCAGTTTCTCGACAACAATCCCGTGCCCGAAGATCATGTGGTGCATGTGGAGGACGGCTCCTGGGTAAATGCCGCCAACGACTGGGGACACCCGCAGTTCATCAACTGGCTGTGGCCGATGTACACCCAGAATTTTGAATTCGATCCGAACGGATGGACCGAAGATGCACGCAATTGGGCCGTGCTGACAGCGGCTGAAAACCATGTGCAAATGGCTGAAGATATTGCAGGAACACCGCCGATCGCCGAAGTGGTTTCGCCCAATGAGGGATCATCGGCAGTAGCCAGGGCATGGCATCACCTGCTGCCCGGGTACACAAGCGGATACATGTATTATGGCACGGCGCTCGATATGGAGGTAAAACAAACACTTGCAGCCAATATTGCGGTGGATCACGCTGCTGAGGTGATCAATGCCAATCCCGGTGTGGACAACACCCCGCCGAATGTATTCATTCCCCAGCGCTACCCGTATAATCCCGGCGCAACCGGATTCGGCCCCACATACGGCTATCAGCAGCATCAGAATTCAAGCGATTTTACTGTATGGACATTTGCCTACGATGTAAACGGACTGGAAAATGTTGTGCTGAAATACCGCCTGGATGACGATGGCGCCAATCCGCTGGATTCCCACGAAAACGATACTTACGCCGGGGGCGCCGGGGTTGGGGACTGGATTGACCTGCCCATGCAAAGCCGCCTCTTTCCGGCGGGAAATGTGAACAATAATCCCGACATCGACTTTTTCATCATGCCCGACTACATTGCCTATCAATACTGGGCTGAGATCAGTGGTCTTTCGGAGGTGTTGGTGGATTATTATGTGGAAGCCACCGATGTGAACGGCAATACATTTAAAACTCCGATCCAGCATGTGTATGTGGGAGCCGAATCCCCGGGCGGACAGGGCAACGTATCATGGACGCCCGAAGAACCCGACAACGACGACCTGATCACCATCGTGGTGGAAAACGCCACCCAGGGAGGGAATCTTCACTGGGGCATCAACGGCTTTAACCAGCCCATTGAGGATTACTGGCCCGAGGGCACTTTTCTGGTCGGAGGCACCGGTCCGGCAGTGGAAACACCTTTTGAAGGCCCCAATGCACAGGGGCAGCTTGTGCTGCAGATCGGCCCTTTCAATAATCCTGCGCAGGAGGTTTCCAATATCAGTTTTGTGATCCATTACGACGATGACACCTGGGAAAACAACAACGGCCAGGATTATGTGATCAACCTTGGACCCGGCGGAACCGACATCGTCCAGTGGTTGCCCTCAGAGCCCAACGAAGCGGAAGTCATCACCATCACCGTGAATGATGCCCCCACCACAGGAATGCTTCACTGGGGCGTCAATGGCTGGAACAATCCCGATCCTGTTTACTGGCCCGAAGGAAGTGTGCTTTTCGGCGGAACGGGTCCTGCTGTTCAATCGCCCATGGTTGGGCCGAACCCAGAGGGGCAGCTTACCATACAGATCGGCCCGTTCAATCAGCCTGAGCAGGAAGTGACGGTGGTGGATTTCGTGATTGCCTTCGACGACGGCACATGGAACAACAACAACGGCCAGGACTACCACATCACCATCGGCCCGGCGCCCGAATCCGGCTCGCTGGCCGGTGCGGTTTCCCACGGCAGTACCGGTGAATTTCTTGCGGAGGCTCTGATTACGGTTTCTGATGGCGTACATGTTTATTCCGGTGAATCCGGCAATGGAATTGCCCCGGACATCAATTACCAGATCGAAAATATCATTCCGGGTACCTACAGTGTGGTTTGTACTGCCGACGGGTTTGAAACCATGCAGTTAAATGGCGTGGAAATTTTGGTCAACGAAACGGCAGTGGCGGATTTCAGCATGATCCCCGTGGATTATCCATTGCCGTCGGGCTGGGAATTTGCGTTTACGCCCACATCACATGTGATTTCCATTCCTGAAACGGTGGCGCCGCAGTTTAACGGATTGCCGTTGCAAAACGGGGATTACATCGGGGTGTTTTATCTTGATGAAGATTTGAACGAAGCATGCGGTGGCGCCATTCAATGGCAACTGGAAGGTTCGGTGATTTCCGCTTTCGGCGATGACAGCTTCACCGTGGAAAAGGACGGATTTGCCGGAGGCGAGCCTTTGATCTGGAAAATATACCGGCAGCAACAGCAGCAGTCGTTTTATGCGCTGGTAAGCTATGATCCTGCCCTGCCCGATACCGAAGGAACCTTTGTGCCGTTCGGTGTCTCGCAGTTGCTGAGCCTGGAAGCTTTCAGCACCACCCTGCAGACACTTAATGTCCCGGCAGGCTGGAGCGGGGTGTCTTTATTTGTTGATCCCGTGATCAGTGAATTGGAAACCATTTTCGCGCCATTTCCCGGTAATCCGGTGATCATGGCATCACAAACCGGTATTTATTACCCCGCTGAAGAAATTAATACGATCGGGAACTGGGATTACGAGGATGGCTATCAAATCAAGGCCAATGAAAGTTTTACGCTCGAGGTGGAGGGATTCGATCAGATCGGCACCGGGGTGACCCTGGATTCGGGATGGAACCTCATACCGGTACTGACCGATTGCGGAGCCGGAACAGAAGAATTGTTCGGCGCCATGAACTCGGTGAATATTGTAAAGGAAGTGGCCGGAACCGCCGTTTACTGGCCTGCGTATGGCATTTCAACGCTCACAACTTTAAATCCCGGCAGGGCGTACTGGATTTCGGTAAATGAAGACGATTCATTCACTTATCCGGAATGTACCGAAGTGGTAGGGGATATGGGGAGCCGGTCAGAACAAAACATTTCATCTCCCTGGAATGAAGTGCACACAACCGCCGCTACGCATCTTTTTGCACTGCCCGGCGATGTCCTGCAGCAAGCTGAAATAAATGCCGGTGATCTCATCGGAGTGTTCGGTACGGATGATAAATGTTATGGTGTGTTTGAGGTTGGTCAGACCGGAAGCAGCCAGGCAATGGTTGCTTTCGCCGATGATGAAACAACTTCTGCAAAAGAAGGGCTTACCGGCAATGAACCGGTTAGTTTCCGGTTGTACCGGCCATCGTCGGGAAAAGAAGGACTGCTTGAAGCGGATTATGATGCTGATATGCCCCAGCAGGGAAATTTTAAAGGAAATGGTGTTTCAGCTATTAGCGGTTTAACGCTAACCTCGTATGGAATTTCTGAAGCTCAGGCCCTATCGTTTGAGATTTATCCCAATCCCGCACAAAGCGAAATCCTGATCCTTTTTGACGAAAAGGCCGGTGTGAAACGGCTGGAGATCTTAAACCTCCAGGGGAAAATGATCCATAGCTATGATGTGGCTGCAGGGAAAGCAGAAATGAATTTGGATATTCGTGATCTTGAAGCAGGGATTTACATTGTGAAGGCCACCGGATTTGGTAGTGACGGATATGAGAAGTTGATTGTTTTTTAATGATCGGGACAACCTTTCAACAGGAAGAGTAAAGATATTCAATGTCGATCTTTAAATAGCGAATAGATTTTCATATGGAGTCCTAATCAGTTACCTGAGGCTTTTATTTATTCTTGATCGGTCTTATTCATCCTCCAATGATAAAAAATACCTCCATGCCGGCATAACATGAATTGCCTTATTATTGCTTTTAATTGTTTCGGATTGGTTTTTTGTAACCAGGGTTGCAGAATTCAACCCTGTTTCTTCCATAGCCTGGTTCATTGATCTTAATTCTCGGTTCTTTGTATTTTCATCATTCAGATCCCATGCAACCTGAACAAGATGTGGATTTTTTTTATGATCCAACCAATAAAAATCCACTTCATTCCCCTGCCGGGTTCTATAATAATAGATTTCATCCGTTTTTCGTCTCAAGTGCACAAACACCATATTTTCGAATAAATACCCTTTCTTTTCCGCAATCATCGGGCTTACCGAGTTAACCAGTGAATGATCAATGCAATAAACCTTTTTGGCGTTTACATTTTGTTTTGCAAACGATTTGTCGTGTTTCTTAACCATGAAAAGGAAAAATGTATCCTCAAACCAATCTATGCAGTTGGAAACAAATTCTTTGCTTACTTTGAAACCCACTGATTTAAGATACTCCGTAGATCTGTTGAGAGTTGTTAACGAAGAAACGGAATTTAGCATTCTGTATGCCAATTGAATAGTTGCTTTTGGATGTAATGAATCAAAGCGTTGGATGATATCGCGATGCAAGATTGTTTTAAAGTACTCCTGGTGAATTTTTATTCGGTTTTTCTCCTCCTGATTTCCCACTTCTGGAAACCCCCCAGTTTCAAAATATTTATCCCACCAGTATTCCAGATTGTAACGGGTTTTCGATGTCAATTTATCATACTCAATTGAATGAAAGTTCAGATATTCCTTAAATGAAAAGGGATAAAGTTCAACAGTTATCGCCCTACCACGCATTTGTGTTGCAATTTCTTTCGAAAGGAGTTTTGCGGATGAACCAGTGATATAAACTTCTACATTTTCTGTTCTCAATATCCTGTCGATAAAAGGCTCCCAGTTCCTGCATTCTTGTAATTCGTCGAAAAAACAAAACAATCTTTCACCTTTTTTTTCAGGAAATAAAGCATAATATGCGTCCAGTGCCAACTGCAGATTGCCATTACGGAGTTCCATTAATCTGTCATCAAAAAAGTTCAAGAAGAGGATATTTTCTTTTGGATTATTTTTTTTGATGACTTCAATCTTTTGGTTTAACAAAGTGGATTTTCCGCACCTCCGAACGCCTATACATATAGACGCTTTCCCTTTTATATTTTGCAAATCAACATGCCTTGGGCTGCCGCAAAATAGTGTTGCATCCTGATTGTCCAAAAGAATTTCCTTTACAACTTCTATGGTATTCATATTTTAAACACTATCGGTAAACAAAATTACTGATTTTTGGCGAAATTGGTAAGCAAAACTACCGATTTTTTTTGATGAATTTGGTTTTTAATCTCCAGGGTAAGTAAAAGAGCGCCATTCCATTCTTAGGTTGTGGATTGAATCCCTCTCGCCTCGGAACGCAAGCCCCGACGAACGGAGGAGATGGCGTTCCATTTCTGAATGAATGAAAACCCCGGGGAAACATTGCGCCACACCCCGGGGTTTCTAACCTGTTTAATTCAAAACCTTGTGAGTTCTTTGTGTCGTGGGGTTTTTGAGGCCTAAGGAATGAGAGCCACGAAGGCAAAAAGACCCCAAGCTTCACTAAGTTGTTTCATTTCATGAATTAATCAGTCTAAAGCCTAATTTTGCGAATTCACCCCAATGCGGTTTCCTTCGCTGTCGAGAAAGGTGGCAAAGTAGCCGTGGCCTTCCCCTTCGATGGCAGTTTTGGGGATCAGGGTTTTTCCGCCGGCTTTTTCCACCTTTTCCAGGATGTCGTTCAGGTCGTTCCCGCCGTGGAAATTGATAAGCGTGCCGTCGGCCGACGGGTTGAAGTTTTTGGCCCGGCTGATCGCGCCGCGCACGCCATTGCGCATTTCGGGGAAGAAAGCCATTTGCTCGCCGCCGCTGTCGATGGTTTCGAATTGGATGCCGAACACATCGCCGTAGAATTTTACCGCCCTGCTGAAGTCGCCGGCAGGAATTTCAAACCAATTGATGAATGTTTCCATAGATTTTGTTTTTTTATTGAGTTGATTTGCGCTGCAAAACTACATCGGCGCATGGTCCTGAAACTTGGAAAAATCCGTCATCCTTAGTGCAGCGAAAAATAATCCGACCAGGCTTCGTTGGCCGAAAAGTACTGCCGCGGGTGCATTCCCGTAAAGGCTTTGAATTCGTTGGTAAAATGCGGCTGGTCATAATATCCTGCGGCATGCGCCAGTTGGGTGAGGTTCAGCGAGGGGTCAAGCTGTTTTTGGTACAGGCTGTTTTGAAAACGGACGGCCCGGAGGAATTTCTTCGGCGTCAGGCCGGTAAACTCCAGGAAGCGGCGCTCGAACTGCCGCGGACTGAGACAGGCCTTTCCGGCCATCTGGTCCACCGTGACCATCGCTAAACTTTGATCCGCCAACGCGATGCCCGCACCGATCCGCCTGAAATCATAAACCAGGTTTTCGCATATCCTCTGCCTCAGGTAGTTTTCGATCAGCATTATGCGGGCGTCGGTGCTGCGCAACAGGGCTATTTCTTCGGTCAGATCGCCGGCTCCGGCATCGATATCGGTGAGCGGCACCTGCAGGTCGGTCAGGTGGTTCGAAGGAATGCTGAAGAACAGCCTCACCGCCTGCGGCCTGAACACCACCGAAAGGATGCCCACATGCCCGGTGGGGATCAGGTCGGTGAAGGTGGTTTTTTGTCCGCTCAGCACCGCCGGAGCCTGGGCTTCCCGGGTTTCATTGCGGTTGATCAGGCTGAACGCATCGCGGTAATAAAACGTCAGCTCGGGGCAGGCATACGAAAATACCCGCTGCTTTTCGGGGGTGAAATTAGCGCTGTCGATCTCCATCATCCAGTAATACCGGATAAACCGTGCCAGATCGGGAGAAGGATGGATGTATTGGTATTTCATCGATTCCGGAGATAAGCTGCTGTTTCGGATTCGCTGCAAAAATAGCTGATTTTTGGTTTCATAGCGACCATTGCAAAAGCACAAAGCGATGGCAAAGGGTTTGAGCCGAAGGGACGCAAACCCCGACGAACCGGGAAGAAAAAGGGATACATCCCCTTCCGCTGGCCGGGGATTGAATCCCGCCTGCCAAAAAAAAGAGGCTCCCGAAGGAACCTCTTTCTATAAGATATAAAGCTACTTCTTATCTGGATTTATCCGGGAACGGCGGAACATCGGGATATTCGCCCGGGTTCTCTTTCAGTTCCTCCAGGATCACTTCGATGGCTTTGTTGAGCTGCTCGTCGATGCCCTGGTATTCGAGTGCGGGGTCGTTGCGCACTTCAATGTCGGGTTCCACGCCGTAGCCTTCGATGATCCAGTCGGTGCCTTCGGCGTTGTAGTGGGCGTATTCAGGCTTGCGCAGGTCGCCGCCGTCGATAAAGGGCAGGCTGCCCCTGATGCCGACTACGCCGCCCCAGGTGCGCGTACCGATAAGTTTACCCAGGTTGTGCTTTTTAAACTGGTAAGGGAACAGGTCGCCGTCGGAAGCCGAATATTCGTTGATCAGGCAAACCATGGGGCCAATCATCATGGCACCGGGTTGCGGATCGCCGCCCACATTGCGGCCCTGGCCCATCAGCGAAAGCTCGCGGCGCAGCCGTTCGATGATCATCGGCGATACATTGCCGCCGCCGTTGCCGCGGTCGTCGATAATCAGCGCCTTTTTGCGTATCTGCGGATAGAAGTATTTCACGAATTCGTTCAGGCCGCGCGGACCCATGTCGGGGATGTGGATGTAACCCACCTGCCCGTCGGTGGCTTCGCTTACCTTGCGGATGTTGTCCTGAACCCACTGGTAGTAGTAGAGCTCGCTTTCGTCGTCGATGGGTTTTACGATCACATCGTGTGTATCCTTGTCAGAGGCTGAACTGCTCAGGGTAAGTTCCACCAGTTTGCCGGCCTGGCCGGCGAGTGCATGATAGATGTTTTCCATTTCATCCACCGGTTCGCCGTTTACGGCAATAATGTAATCGCCTTCGCTGACGTCCACACCGATTTCGGTAAGCGGCGAGCGCACGGGCTTGTTCCAGTTCTGGCCGGGCAGGATCCTGTCGATGCGGTAATAGCCTGAATTGTCGCGGCTCAGTTCGGCGCCCAGCAATCCGGTTTTGATGCGGTCGGGTTCAGGCAGGTCACCGCCGTTCACGTAGGCATGGCCCACGTTGAGTTCGCCGATCATTTCACCGATCAGGTAGTTCAGGTCGTGGCGGCTGTTGACCCAGGGAATGAGTTCGTTGTATTTTTTGTGGATCCTATCCCAGTCAACCCCGTGCATATCGGGATCGTAGAAGAAATCCCGCATCTGACGCCAGGATTCGTCGTAAATCTGCTGCCATTCCTTTTGAGGCTCCACCCATACTTTCATGTTCGAAACATCGATGTAATCGTCAATCTTAATTTTTCCTTTCGGGAGATCGATAACAGCGTATTTGCCATTGGACGATACGAGCATCTTTTTGCCGTCGGCCGCAATGGTGTATCCCATGTTGTTGCCCAGCTCGGTTTCCTTCTTGCTTTTCAGATCGAAATAGCAGAATGTGGAACCATTGTCGCCGGATTTGTAGCGCGCGTAATACACACCTCCGTCAACGGCCGTAATGTTCCAGTACGAACCGGCATCGCCCGGCAGCTCAATCACGCGGCCGAACATGCCGTCGAAGTCCACTTTCATGTCCTTGCCAGCTTTCTCCTCCTTGCCGTTGTCTTCTTTTTTCTCTTCCTTCTTTTCGCTGTCTTCTTCCTTTACGGTCACAGTATCGTTTTCAGGTTCGAAGGGCGATTCCACGTCTTTGGCCAGTGTGAGCATGTACAGCTTGTTCATGTCGTTGTAGGCATGGTTCCACTCAGTCCAGCTATAGATAGGGTTGAAGGTGCGCGAAGAGGTGAAATACAGGTATTTGCCATCCGGACTGAAAGCAGGATTGCTCGAATTGAACCATTCGTCGGTGGCGGGTTTCGAGGTTTTGTTTTCGAGATTGTACAGGTAGATGCGGGTCACTTCTTCGAAGCTGGGCTTGGTGTAGGCCAGCCATTTGCTGTCGGGCGACCATTCGTAGTTGCGCAGTTCGCCCGAGTTGCTCTGATCCACCTCGGTCACTTTCTTCGAATCGATGTCGATATACTGCAGGCGTTTTTCCTGATCCGACCAGGCGATTTTTTTGCTGTCGGGCGACCATTCGTATCCGAAAATATAGGTGCCGGTGTTTTTGGTAAGCTGGATGGGTTCTTCCGATCCGTCATGTTTCATGATATAAATCTCATTTTCGCCGGTGGCATCGCCGATGTAAGCAATCCATCTGCCGTCGGGCGACCAGTCCTGATTACGTTCGTGTACGCCGCTGGTTTTGGTGAGGTTCTTTGTAATGCCGCTGCTGGCCGGAACCGAAAACACATCGCCACGGCTGCCAAAAACCACGCGTTTGCCGTCGGGTGACGGATAGGCCGAATTGATGCTTTTGGAGGCATCTTTCCATTGCGGGCGGCTGGCGGCAAAATCCTTCATGATCTGTACTTCTACTTTCGTAGGAGTTTGTGTTGCCAGATCAAAATAATAAAGATATCCGCCGTTTTCGTAAATGATGGCATTGTCGCCCAGCGAGGGGAATTTGATATCGAAATTATCGTAATTGGTCAGCTTTTTTGTTTCCTGTGTGGCGGTGTTGTACGAAAACAGGTTCATGGTGCGGTCGCGGTCAGAGAGGAAATAAACCACGTCGCCGTGCCACATCGGGAAAATATCCTGCGCGTCATTATTGGTGATATTCACAGTTTCTTTGGTATCGAAATCATAAATCCACACATCGTCGGCCATTCCGCCGCTGTAGTATTTCCAGGTTCTGAATTCGCGGAACACGCGGTTGAATGCCAGTTTTTTGCCGTCGGGCGAGTAGCTGCAGAAACCGCCGGTGGGCAGCGGAATTTGTGTGGAAATGCCGCCATCGACAGGTGCCAGGAACAACTGTCCCTGGAAATCGTTGAATGATTTCTTGCGTGAGCGGTACACCACATGTTCGTTGTCCTTCCAGGTCATCACGATGTTGTTGGGGCCCATGCGATCCGACAGGTTGTCGCGTGACAGCGTGGCGGTGTAGGTGATGCGCTCCGGGACGCCGCCTTCGGCAGGGATAATGAATACCTCGGTGTTGCCGTCGTACTGTCCGGTGAAGGCAATGGTTTGGCCGTCGGGTGAGAATCGCGGGAAGATTTCAACGCCTTCCGCGCTGGTGAGCTGACGGGCCAGGCCGCCGGATTTGTCCACGGTGAATAAATCGCCGGCATAACTAAATACTACCTGATCGCCGTAAATGGCCGGAAATCGCATCAGGCGCGCCTCTTCCTGCTGGCTGAATGCAGAGGCCGTAAAGAACATGATTGCACAGATTGTGGTGAAAATTCTCTTCATGATTTAAATTATTGATTATTACAGATAATTATTTTGCCCCGGTTTAACCATTTTTATACCATAAACCTTAAGCTGCTAAAGATCAACGCAGGCAGGCGCAATCTGGTATGCAGCCATGTTCACAACCCGACATAGGTTGTTCGGTAGCGGACATCTTTTTAAAAATCATCTATGTGACTGATCCGGCCATGAGCCAGCCTGTTTTCGAACCAAAGCCGGATGATCTTTTCAGCCACTTCATCCGGCGCGGCAAATTTTCCTTTTTCACGGGCCTGCCTGAACTTTTCGGCGTCAGCAAATTCTTCCTCCGGTTTTCCGATCAGTTGGTTGGGCATGTCAGTATCCACGAATCCCGGCGAGATGGCATGAAGCTGCACCCCGTTTTCCTGATCCTGTTCCAGGGCCACACTCCGCGTAAACTGGTCGAGTGCCGCCTTGGTGGCGCAGTACATGCTCATGCCGTGGTGCGGATGTGTGGCTGCTCCGGAAGTGATGTTCAGTATGCGTTTGTCGGTTTTATAATCTCCGGCGTATTTGATAAAAGCAGCCGTAAGCAATACCGGGGCCGTAAAGTTCACGGCGGTGATCCGGTGGATCTCACCTGCGGCGGTATGATGGATTTCTCTCACCGGTTCAGTGATGCCTGCATTGTTGATGAGATAAATACCGGTGGCGGCATCAGGCGGAATGTGATCCAACAGGTTTCGCATCAGCTTGTCGATCTTTTCGGTTTCGGACAGATCGAAAGAAATCTCATGAACCTGGCAGTTCTTGATCAGTGCTTTGTTCCTGATATCCGGGTTTTCGCTTCTGGAAATGAGAAAGAGTACATGCTGCTGGTCGAGGAGTGCTTCGGCAAATGCTTTCCCCAGTCCCCGCGACGCGCCGGTGATGATGAAGTATTTTTTCATTTTGCTGCGTTGCCTGTTAATATTTTCTCTTCATTTTATTTCATGCAGAATACAGGAGGATCAACCTCTCCTCCTTTCAACTCTTGAAAACTCGTGTCATTCCGAGCGAAGAGGAATCTGCATAACTTAACCGGGCACTAATGCCATTTTTCTCTGATATCAAACCTTTGTTTCCAAAAATATCATTAGCCAAACAATCTTAAAAAAGAAAAGTTGTAAAAGTATCTGTTATGAGCAAATGTTCATTATTTTTGCCAAAAAAAATGTATGTCACCACGTCCGAAGCGATCGCGAAAGATGATCCATCCGCCGGGATTCAGGGGTTTGCAGCCTTTTGGTTGCCCCGAGTCCAAGGAGGAGCCGGTAAAGCTTTTGCTCGAAGAATACGAAGCCGTAAAGCTGGCCGATTATCAGGATTTGAACCATGCTGAAGCCGCGAGGGTGATGGATGTGTCGCGGCCAACGTTTTCGCGCATTTACGACAGCGCCCGAAAAAAAATCGCCCGGGCCTTCATGGAGGTGCGCACCATCCAGATCGAAGGCGGGAATGTGGAATCCGGCGACGACTGGTTCCATTGCACCGACTGCCACACCATTTTCAGGCTTGCCCGCAGCAGCAGCGATTCGATGGCCTGTCCGGTTTGCCGTTCGCAAAAGGTTGAACAGATCAACACCCCGGAACTACCGGAAACGGCAAAGCTCAAATCGTTGGATACCGCTTTGGACGAAGTAAAATGCATCTGCCCCAAATGTGGGTTCAGTGATCTGCATGTGCCGGGGCAGCCCTGCCGCAGCCGGTATTGTCCGCAATGTGACGTAAGCATGATCCGCGAAAATTCCCCGCATCACCGGCAACTCATCAAAAAACTGAAAAATAAACCAAATCAAAAATAAAATATGAAAAAGATAGCCGTTCCATTGCAGAATAACCAGTTGTGTAGCCATTTCGGCCACAGCGAAAACTTCGCCATTTACGAAACCGATGATTCGAAAATTATTGGCAGGCAGATTCTAACGCCGCCGCCGCACGAGCCGGGATCGATCCCCAGGTGGCTTCACGAGCAGGGCGTAACCGACATCATCGCCGGCGGCATCGGCCAACGTGCCATTCAAATTCTGCTGGCCAACAGCATCAATGTGTATGTGGGTGTAGCGCCAAAAGCCGGTGAGGAACTGGTGGAAGACCTGCTGAACAACAACCTGCAGGCCGGTGTAAATTTATGCGATCATTAAAGCTTATTGCTTGAGAATCCATGCCTGCTGGTATTTTTCGCCCAGGCTTTTCTTGGCTGAAACCGCTTCCTCCTGCGTGTTGTAGGTGCCGAGCGAAACCCTGAAATTTTTGGCAGACTGCACCACGGAGGGCGTTCTGAATCCGCGTGATTTATATTTGTTTACCTCGGCCTGTGCCGACTTGTTGTCTTTAAAACTGGCAATGATCAGGTAGTATTTGAATGAATCGTCGGGCGTTTGGGCCAGTTGAATTTTATCGATGAGTTTACCGGCTATCTGATCGCTGTTGCAAATCCTGACACCGTTCGCATCGTCTGGTTCGGCACCGAACCATACCACGGCATAGCCTTTCAGAATGCCCACTCCGAAGGCTTTCCAGCTTTTGTCCTTCCATTGTGCGCGGTTAAGAATCAACTCGCGTGAAGCTTCCGACGACTTCCAGAGGTCGAGGACAATAGCGGGGATGGCATCCACACTTTCCCAGAAGGCGATTTCGTATCCCTGGCCCGGATAGCTGGTCAGTTCTTTGGGTTTGGAGGTCATGCAGGTGTTGTTAATTATGTCGCGGCCGTAGCAGCATTCGGTCCAATTGCCCTGATCCGACCAGGAGTGCAGGTTGCATTGGGCCGTATCGGGGCGGTTGTAGTGCAGGTCGTTTACATGTAGCTTGGCCACATAGCAAAGGTTTTTCGACAGCGGGATTTCAGGCAGTTTATTTTCCTGACGGTATTTGTTCACCAGGTTGTAAAGCTTCAACTCCTCGGAGGTGATGCAGAAATCATCCGGAATTACATGCTGGGCACGGATCCGGCCTTGCATTAATAATCCGGTGAATAAAATAAAAATTATTAAATATTTGATTTTGAACATTGATTTTCTGTTCTTGGTTAATTCTGAGTTATTTTCAGGAGTTCAAAGATACGACTTTCTCTTTTATCTTGCCGGGGGATGAACATCTTCGAAGCGCAATTGATTTTTATAATCAAACAACAGTGCCTGGTTAAGTGGTGGGAGATTCCTCTTTTTGCATGGAAAGACAAGGGTTTCAGGGATTTTTTTAAATTTCTTAACCTACGGTGATTCCCGGCGAAGTAAGGAATCTGATCCTACCTTCCAATTTTGGACTTTTCTTTGAACACTGACGATAATAAATTTGGTAGTTATAAAAAAGATTATTTTTGATCAAAATCCAAGATTATGAAAATCTCCTTTTCCGGTACAGCTGCAGAAAACTCCAAGGGCTTTGGGACGGCTCCCGTATTTTTTACCGCCATATCCACCATTCTGGGTGCCATTCTTTTTCTACGGTTTGGCTATGCGGTAGGTACGCTGGGTTTCTTTGGGGTACTGCTGATCGTTCTGGTAGGGCATTTGGTGACCATTCCCACAGCATTGTCGATATCTGAGATTGCCACCAACCAAAAAGTGGAGGGCGGGGGAGAGTACTTTTTTATTTCCCGCTCGTTCGGACTGAATATCGGGGCCACCATCGGCATCGCGCTGTTCCTTTCGCAGGCCATAAGTGTGGCTTTTTATGTAATTGCATTTACCGAAGCTTTCACACCTTTCTTTACCTGGTTCCGGCATGAATACGGATACGAACTTCCAAGGCAGGCGGTGAGCCTCCCCGCCATGGGAATCCTCGCCGTGCTGATGCTTACCAAGGGTGCGAATGTGGGTGTTAAGGCGCTTTATGTGGTAGTGGCCATCCTGTTTGTTTCCATCACGTTGTTTTTTGTTGGTAGTACCGAATATTCTCAAACCATCGACTACACCGATATTTTCAGCGATTTCAGAAATGGCAGGGATTTCTTTTTGGTGTTTGCCATCATTTTTCCTGCCTTCACGGGAATGACAGCAGGGGTAGGACTTTCGGGCGATTTAAGGAACCCCGCCAAATCAATCCCGCTGGGAACCACCGTGGCTACATTTGCAGGTTTGATCATTTATTTTTTCATCATTTTTAAACTTGCTGTTTCTGCCAGTCCGCAGGAATTGATCGAAGATCAGCTAATTATGAGCGACATTGCACTATACGGAAAGTGGGTGATTCCGCTGGGGCTGGCAGCTTCCACCATTTCCTCGGCGCTGGGTTCCATCATGGTGGCACCGCGTACCCTGCAGGCACTTGCCGCCGACCGTTCGTTCCCGATAAGGCCGGTAAATTATTTTCTATCGCGTGTAGTGAGTAAAACCAACGAACCGCGAAATGCCTCTATCGTGGTAATTGTCCTGGCTTCTGTATTTGTTGGACTGGGTGATGTGGATGCCGTGGCCCAGATCATTTCGATGTTTTTCATGGTTACCTATGGCTCGTTGAACCTGATCTCGTTCCTCAACCACTTTGGTGCCGATCCGTCGTACCGGCCTTCATTCAGGTCGCGCTGGTATTTTGCGCTGCTCGGTTTTGTGATGAGCGTGTGGCTGATGTTCAAGATGAACACCGGATATGCCGCCGCATCCATTGCCATTATGATGCTGATCTATCTGTATGTAAACAATTATCATAAGGACAGGCAGGGCATGGAGGCAATGTTGAAAGGGGCTTTGTTCCAGTTGAACCGACGGTTGCAGGTTTATCTGCAAAAATCCAAAAAAAGCCTGGCCGGCACTTCCTGGAGGCCATCGGCCGTTTGTGTTTCACAGGACAGCTTCAGGCGGGATGACGCTTTTGAGCTGCTTTCGTGGATTGCCTACGCCCACGGTTTCGGAACGTATATCCATCTGCTTCCGGGCTATTTTTCCAAGGCCATGCACGAGAAGGCACAGGCCGATCTCGAAGAGCTGATCAGAAAGGCAGAAAAGCATCAAAGCAACCTGTACATCGATACCATCATCTCGCCCAGCTATACCTCGGCCATTGCACAGATCATTCAGCTTCCGGGCATTTCAGGAATGGAGAACAATATGGTGATCTTTGAATTCGATAAGGAAAATCCGGAAAATCTCAGTCAGATCACCGATAACTTTAACCTTGTACGGGCCGGCGATTACGATGTATGTATACTTGGCAGTTCTCGCCGGAAAACCATTTTTTCGGGTGGAATTCATTTGTGGATACGAAGCACCGACGCTGAGAATACGAGCCTGATGATCCTGCTGAGCTACATCCTGCTGGGACATCCCCACTGGAAAGGAAGCCAGATAAAGATTTTTAATATTTGCAAAGAATTGAATGAAAAACAGGTGCAGGAAAATCTGCAAAACCTTATCGAAAGCGGCCGGCTTCCTATTTCACCCAAAAATATCGAGATTATCAAGCGCGACGAAAACATGAGCAGCAAGATGCTGATCAACGAAAAATCACACGACGCCGGCCTCACGATGGTAGGATTTCGCGCAGAGCAGGTAAAGCACGACGGCAACGACCTTTTCACCGGCTACAATGAACTGGGAAATATCCTTTTCATCAATGCCCACAAGGAAAAAGAAATCAAATAAACTAATCCTCCGGTGTTGAGTTTTTTTTCGTTTAAACTCCAGATCAAATACAGGTTTGCCTTTATTGCAAACCTGACATCATTCATCAAGAAGCGCATTCACTGCAATCCACGCCATCAAACCCATACCTGTTTCGAGGCATTTTTCGTCCACGTCGAAAGTTGAAGAGTGCAGGCTGGAGGTGATGCCCTTTGCCTCATTACGTATGCCGAGCCGGTAAAAGCAGGAGGGGGCTTCTTTGGCGAAATAGGCGAAATCCTCGGCTGTCATGCGCAGGGGGAGGTCCACCACGTTTTCCCTGCCCAGGAATTCGATTGCCCATTGCCTGGTCTTTACGGTAATCTGCGGATCATTATAAACAAACGGATATCCCGGATCGATAAACACTTCGCAGCTTCCGCCCATCCCTTCGGCGATGGATTGTGCCATGCGGGTGATGCGGCGGTGGGCCTCACTGCGCCATTCCTCGTCGAAGGTGCGGATGGTGCCGGCAATCTTCACTTCATCGGGAATAATATTGGTCTGGCCTTCGCCAATGATGCGGCCGAACGAAAGAACCGTCGGTACATCCGGCGACGAATGCCGGCTTACGATCTGCTGAAGCGCAACGATGATGTAGGCCGAGATTACCACCGGGTCGATGTTTCGCGATGGCTGTGCCGCATGTCCGCCCCGGCCTTTTACCGTCAGGAATATTTCATCGGTTGAGGCCATGTATTCTTTGCTTTTCAGCCCGATCTTTCCCGCATCCAGCTCAGGATAAACATGCTGACCGAAAACATGCGCCGGCCTGGGGTTTTCCATCACCCCTTCCTTTATCATCCCGATGGCGCCGCCGGGATATGTTTCTTCAGATGGCTGGAAAAACAGCTTCACCGTGCCCTCGAAGTCATTTCTAATTTCGTTCAGAATCTTTGCGGTTCCCAGCAGCGAAGTGGTATGCACATCGTGGCCACAGGCATGCATCACACCATGATTTTGCGACTTGTATTCCACCTCGTTTTTTTCCACGATCGGCAGGGCATCCATATCGCCGCGCAGGGCGATGGTTTTTTTTCGCGGATTCCGGCCCTCAATGATCCCCATGATGCCTGTGCCGGCAATGCCTTTTTTGTACGGAATGCCAAATTCATCCAGCCTGGCAGCCACATAAGCAGCCGTTTCATGTTCCTGCTTCGAAAGCTCTGGATGTGCATGGATGTGCCTGCGCCACGCGATCACTTCTCTGTGATAATCTCTGCTGAGCTGAAGTATTCTGTTTTTGAGTTCTTCCATGGATTTCAGAATATTTAAGGCAAAGATAAGGGAATGGCTTGAATGAGAGTTTCATTTCTTATTTGCGGCAGCACCGTAAAGCCCCGATGCTAATGCAAGTTGATTTTTTATATATTGAAATTGGTGCCACGCACATCTATCACCGGGTCATCTTGCAAACATGTTCACAATTTCATCCAGATGTTGTTGTTCACTTATCAAACCCAAATTGTTAATAAGGGATACTTTCCTGATCATCAGCATAAGAAATCGCTGTTAATAAATTTAGTTCAAAAAATGATCTTTTGCCTTGGGTGAGAATACTAATTTTGACCTATGGCAGATAATGAAAAAACCATAACCGAAAAAGAGCGTAAGACTCAGCAGGAAGGCCGCTCGAGAGCGCAACGTACACACAGTCAGAATTATTTCGAATACGGAAAGATCCCGCCGCAGGCCATCGATCTCGAGGAGGCGGTTTTGGGAGCGCTTTTGCTGGAACAAAATGCACTGTCGGAAGTAATAGATATTTTAAAAACCGAAGTTTTTTATACCGATGCGCATCAGAAAATATTTTCTGCCATTCATGATTTATTCCAGAAGCAGCAGCCCGTCGACCTGCTGACAGTTACGCACGAGCTAAAAGCCAAAGGCGAACTCGATATGGTGGGAGGTGCTTATTACATTGCCCAGCTCACCCGCCGTGTAGCGTCAGCAGCAAACATCGAATATCATTCCCGGATTATTGTTCAGAAATATATCCAGCGCCGGATGATCGAGATCTCATCTGAAATACAGCGGGATGCCTACGAAGATACGATGGATGTTTTTGATTTGCTGGATAAGGCTGAACAAAAGATGTTTTCGTTAAGCGAGAAAAACCTGCGCCGAGACCACAGTAATATGCCCGCTCTGGTACAGGAAGCCATCGAAGGTATCGTAAAAGCCAGCAAACAGGATGGCAGCTACCAGGGTGTGCCTTCAGGCTTTTCGCAACTGGACCGCATTACGGCGGGATGGCAGAAATCCGACCTTGTGGTGCTTGCTGCACGTCCGGGTATGGGAAAAACTGCCTTTGTACTGTCGATGGCCCGCAACATTACCGTGGATTTTAAACGGCCGGTGGTGGTGTTTTCGTTGGAGATGTCGTCGGTTCAACTGGTTACCAGGCTTATTGCCAGCGAAACCAGACTGTCGGCTGACAAGCTGAAAAGAGGCGACCTCAAGGATCATGAATGGCAGCAACTGCATTCACGAATTACCACCTTGATTGATGCACCGCTTTATATTGATGACACCCCCGCTCTTTCAATTTTCGAACTACGTGCCAAGGCCCGCCGTATGAAGCAGCAATATGGCATCGAACTCATCATCATCGACTACATACAATTGATGCAGGCCGGCAACGACAAGGGAAACCGCGAACAGGAGATCAGCAACATATCACGGTCGATGAAAAGCCTTGCCAAAGAACTGGAAGTACCTATCATTGCTCTGTCGCAGCTGAACCGATCGGTGGAAACACGCGGCGGATTGAAGAAACCTATCCTTTCCGACCTTCGCGAATCGGGCGCCATCGAGCAGGATGCAGATATGGTGCTGTTCATCTACCGCCCGGAATATTACAAAATCGACACTATGGAGGATAATACCCCGTCGGCGGGCATGGCTGAACTCATTATTGCCAAACACCGTAACGGTGCGCTGGAGGATATAAAAATGCGGTTCGTTGCACAGTTTGCACAATTTGCAGATTACGAAGAATTCAAATACGATACCGAGGACGCTATGGAACCCAACACCAGCTTTGAGAGCAATACCATGATCCGCCCATCACGCATGAACGACATCAGCGACGATTACGGTGATGGCGATGACAATGGCTTTGCTGGTGGCAGCGAGCTTTCGGATGACGGACTGACCAAGGAACCTCCGTTTTGATTCTGAGAAATCCCCTGTTCGGAATTGTGTTTGAACAATATTTGCCGCCATTGTTCATTATATTGATACATCGATCAAGACCGTCAACATGATGAAAAAAATACTGATTCTCTTCTTATTGCTCACCACTGCAGTTTATCTGCATGCGGCGTATTTGCTTATCCCGATGGATGATACGCAGAAAAATCACCTTAAATCCTACGGCATTGCCTACTGGGTGCTTCAAAACGAGGTGGAGGTGAGCTGGCTGCTGAATTATCGCGGTGGAAGTTTTATGTGCCAATACCATCAGGATATCGAAAACGAATGTGTGATCCGCGGAGTTTCGTACGAAATAATTGCCGATGTGCAGGCAGCGCAGATCGTTCAGGAAATTGGCAGCCCCGAGATCAACATGGATGAAGTAAAACTTCACAAGCCACCCGATATTGCGGTGTATTCTCCCAGAAATCGTCAGCCGTGGGACGATGCGGTTACGCTGGCACTCACCTATGCCGAAATTCCTTACGACGTAGTTTACGACCAGGAGATTATGGAAGGTTTGCTGCCGATGTACGACTGGCTGCACCTGCACCACGAGGATTTTACGGGACAATACGGTAAATTCTGGCGCTCGTTTCGCAATGCCGCCTGGTATCAGGAGGACGTTCGCATAAATGAGGAGAACGCCCGGATGCTCGGTTACGATAAAGTGAGCCAGCTTAAACTGGCTGTAGCCAAAAAGATCCGCGATTTTGTGGCAGGCGGCGGCTACCTGTTTTCCATGTGCTCGGCTCCTGATAGCTATGATGTGGCGCTGGCCGCCGAAGGGGTTGATATTGTGGATGTGATGTTCGACGGCGATCCGCCCGATCCCAACGCACAGCAAAAGTTGAACTATGACAACTGTTTTGCATTCGAGAATTTTTCAATTGTTTCGAACCCTTACGAATACGAGATTTCGAGCATCGATGTAACGGCCACGCGGCCCCGCACCATCAACGAAAAAAATGATTTCTTCACCCTGTTCGATTTTTCGGCCAAATGGGATCCGGTGCCTACAATGCTTTGCCAGAACCACATGCAGGTGATCAAGGGTTTTATGGGGCAGACCACTGCTTTCAATAAAAAATACCTGAAATCGAGTGTGCTGGTGATGGGCGAATATAAAGCAGCCAACGAGGCAAGGTACATTCATGGCGAGTATGGCAAAGGAACCTTTACCTTCCTCGGCGGCCACGATCCTGAAGATTATCGCCACCTGGTGGGCGATCCGCCGACCGACCTGAGTCTGCATCCCGATTCACCCGGATACCGGCTCATTCTGAATAATGTACTTTTTCCGGCTGCCAAAAAGAAAAAGCGCAAAACCTGACCGGGTTATTCCAGCGTTATGGTCTTTTCCTTGTATCCGGAGCAACTATTGTCGTCGCGCGATAGCACGTAGTGTGCCTTTACGTCATAGGTGCCTGCATCCTGATACTCGTGCATAGCTGTAAAATCATCGGTGGTGGTTTCGCTTCCGTCTCCGAATTCCCATCGTATCGATTGTTCGAGCGTAAAGCGGTTGGCCACTGTATCGCTGTTGATAAACGCAAAGTGAACCAGCAGCGGATTAGCTTCGTCAATTATATATTCCACCTCAAGAAATGTGGATTCTACCGTACAATCGATGGCATCTTCGATATCGCTGCGGCAGGAAGCCCAGGAAAGAATGATCAGGGCACCTATCAGGATGAGTGAAATGTTTTTCATATTTATTAAGTATTTATTTAAGGGACTAAATATATCTGAAACTCCCCGGCCGGTTGTTTTGCCTTAAGCTTTTTTATGATTTTTTTATTTTCATGTCAACATGGTGGTGATCCGTTCTCCCTCCAGCGTGTACATTTCCCGCATCAGGTTGGTTGTGAGGCAGGAATGCACAGGCAGAACCGCCACAAAGTCACCGATTTCCACACGGCGCATAATCCCGGGAATGGTTTTGATGATGCCATGCTCCTGAGAAAGGGACTTTACGTAAGTATCCGGCCACACTGCTTCCCATCCGTTTTCATTCAGCGGTGCAACAAGCCCGAAGGAGGTATGGCCGTTACGGTCTTTTATAAAATCTTTGGAAAGGTGTACGGCACCCCCGTACAATACGATCTCCATTCGGTCGGGATGCTTCGACACCACCGGACACGCCACTGCCACGGCAATGTCGTTTTCGGTGCACACACCCAGATTGTGCTGCATCACATCGTAAAAAACAAAGTTGCCGGGCCTGATTTCGCTGATCTCTTCGAAGGACCCGGCAAGGCTCACTGCCGGTGTATCGCCCAGCGAAACAAAGCTTTTGATGTCGTGCTGAAACAGCTTTTGTTTTAGTGCGGCCAGTTTCTCGCGGCTTTGCCGGTGGATTTCCAGGATATCGTCAGGGCCCGGCTGATGGTACGTATGACCGTTGTGAACCAGGAAGCCTTCGAAGGTAAGGTGCCTGGCATGGCCGATTTCATGCACCAATATCTTTATCCGTTCATGGTCTTCTACAGGAATTCCCGTGCGGTGGTATCCTGCATCCAGTTTGATGAAAACTCCAAGAAGGTGCTTCTGTGTCCTGGCCAGGGCCTTCATGCTCTCCATGTTTTCGATTACCAGATTTAAGTTCACGGTGGCTGCCAGTTCGTTTATTTCCGGAGTTTCAGCAATATTCAGCGGGAACGCGATGGTGATGTCCTTCCATCCGTGCGCAGCAAAATACCGGGCCATGCTCACCGATGAAACGGCGATGCGATCCACACCTTCATCCCTGAACCACTCGCCAATTTCAGCCGACTGATGGGTTTTGAAATGAGGTCTGAAAATCAATCCGTGCTTGTCGGCCTTGGCTTTCATGTTTCTAATATTCCGAAGGCAAATTTCTTTATTGAGCAGTAGTGTCGGTCGTTTTAGCTCTGTCATAACACATTAAGATTGTTTTGTTGCAAAATTAGTTTTATGGTGTTAATTCTTTTCCTAAACTCAACAGATTCATGGCCGGTCATGTGTTAAATATCTTTCATAATATTTGTTAAATTAAATTTGGTTCTTTATATTTGTAGCAACTATTTACCAAATACCAAATAAAATGAAAAGAATCCTCTTATTGGCTGCAGCAGTAGTTTGCCTCAACATATTGCACGCACAGCAGAAAAATTCCAATCCGTTTATCCAGCAGGAGTATCAGTACCGCCCGACTTCCTACATAGGACTCAGCACCGGTATAAACAATTCAGTTGGCTTGATCGGTGCACAACTGAAATTTGTGATAAGCCCCAAAGCGATGATAGATTTTGGAGCCGGTTTGGGATCATGGGGTTATAAACTTTCGGCCAATGTGGAAATTATGCCAAAGGGAATCAACGGCATCTTTGTAAAAGCGGGCTATATGCACGCTACGGGCCTCGAGGATATTGAGCTGGAAGTGGAAACCAGCGGCTTTCGGAACGAATATGTAAGATTTGACCTCGAGCCGGTGGGCAATGTATTTTTTTCGGTAGGGAATGCCTGGAAGCTCGGCAAAAAGAACAGGTTTTATATCGAAGGTGGCTATGCCATTCCCCTGGTTACCGATGATTATTACGAAATTCTCAGTGGGGAAACCCTCAGCGACGATTCTGAACTCCTTATGCAGATGATGCGGCCAGGAGGATTAATCCTCGCACTGGGATTTGATTTCGGGATTTAAACCTGAATTTTGCCGTAGGTTTCGATCCTTTCTTGTAAAAAACAGTTTTCTTTGCCAGGCTATGAATAAACAAGTTTGTATTTCTGTTTTCTCAGCTTTGCTGCTGATTGCAATGGTTTCCTGCCGTCAGGAAAGAAATGACCTGATCACGGAAAAAATCGTGTACGACGTGCAGATACACAATACCGATCCTCAGGTGGACTGGTGGACGGAAAACCTGCCCGGGCCCGCACGCGACAAACTGGTGGAACGCATTTTTGATGAGGTACGTTCGGGGCGGTTGACTGCATGGTCGGAAACGGGCAGAAAACTCAGCGGTAAAGAAGTGGAAAATATCGGCCGCAGGACGCTGGAACTGCAGTTGCCAAATCCGGACCCGCCTTATACACCGAAAGATACCACCATTGTGCAGGAATTAAACCTACGGGATATCACCCGCATTCGTTTCCTGGAAACCTGGTATTACGATCCTTCCGGCGCCCTGGTCCGCAAAGAAGTGAACGGCATGGCGCCCGTGATGGAAAACTACGGCCCCGACGGCGAATTGCGCGGCTACGAAGCGCTTTTCTGGATTTATGAGGATGCACCGCAAAAGTAGATCAGTTTTGGGTATGGATATGTTTGAGGCTGATCACTGGCTGCTGCGTTTTGCAAACAGCTACACCCGAATCACTGCGTTCCGGCGAGACAAGCTGCCGACTGCGAACTGCCGACTTTCTATCCCTTCATCAATTCATCGATAAATTCACGCATACTCTCGTAATGCGAACCTTCCCAATAAATTTTCCTGCAAGAGGAACATCTGAAAAACTGTTTAAACACCTTTTTGGTATTATCGCGCAGCAGATGCGCAATTTGCTTTTTATCCACCTTTTCTACGAATCCGTTGCAAACAATGCAGCGATGAAACGGCCTGATCTCATGCTGCAACTGAAACCGGCGAATCACCTCCTTTAGCTGTTCACGCGAATCCTGCGACCGAAGCCAGTATCCGTGGGTAACCACTCCGTTTTTGAGGATGCCCAGGTCGCGGGTGAGAATGATGCGATGTTCCTTCAGCGAAATATCCATGATCTCCTCATCGTCGAGGTCGTTTCGGTAAAACGTGTCGAATCCGAGCATGCGCAGGTATTTGCATAGTTTTCCAAGGTGAACGTCGAGTACGAAGCGGGTTTCGCGCAAAGGCTCCGGATGGAGGCGGTGTAGCGGCTTAATATCCAAACTTTCGAATACCGGATACACTGCTATCCGGTCCCCGTTTTTAAGCTGATAGCTAAAATCCACCGACTTGCCGTTGGCCAGAATGAGATCGATTTCCGTATGTGGTACGCCCATCGACTCGATGGCGTCTTTCACCGTCTGATTGATCTTAA
>JBKHBQ010000278.1:0-5067 GCA_046542305.1 Bacteroidales bacterium | reverse complement strand
ATATCTGGTATTCAACGATTTGCCATCCCCAACCAAAGCAAACCTTGTAACTCAAAAATTGCCGTTTAAAAAGGCGTTTAACGATTATCTTACTACCGGTGGTTTTCCAAAGGTCGTTTCATTGGGGAGCGATTTAAGGCGGCAGGAAATCCTGTCCTACTACGAAACCATCATCCTGAAAGATATCGTGGCGCGCCATAATCTTAAAAATTATGACAGCGTTAAAAAAGTTGCCCTTTATTTACTGTCAAATATCGCCAAACCTTTTAACCTGAATAAGGTGAGAACCTCGCTAAGCCTGTCGTATGAGTTGACAGATAAATATTTTGAATACCTAAAGGACACCTTTCTGTTATCTGAAATTTACCAATACGACCATTCCATAAAAAAGCAGTTTGCAAATCGCCGCAAGGTTTATTGCATCGACAATGGCATACTCAGCCATGTTGCCTTCAGGGTTTCAGAAGATTATGGCAGGTACCTCGAAAGTTTGGTTTTCGTTGAACTAATTCGCAGGGAAAAGGAAGTTTATTTTCACCAGCAAAAAAAAGAATGTGATTTCATCATTAAGCAGGGACTGCAAATTACACAGGCCATACAGGTAAGCCGCAGTTTACAGGACCAACACACAAAAACGCGGGAGATTGCCGGATTAATGGAAGCCATGAAAAGTTATGGGTTGCAGGAAGGTTTGATTCTTACGGAAGATGAAGAATACGAAATTGATTCTGATGGATTGAAAATTACTGTGAAACCGGTTTGGAAATGGTTGTTGGAGAAATGAACTACAAATAGAAATTAACTCTGACAGGGTTTGGAACCCTGTCATAGTTCTTCCTATACACAATCGCCACCACACTCATATCGTCGCCACATAAGTTGATGGTGCGGGCGTAGGGTTTTCGGCGGGGATGCCGATTTGGGCGTCGCCGGTTTTGCATCGGAAGAAAACCTAATCATTTTTGTTTGCATTCATTTTAATCATTAATTTTGTTACCAACGAATAACAGAAAATCATGCAAACCATAACGATAACACCACATTATGAAAACGGCCGGTTTTATTTCGAACTGCCTGATGATATGAAAGGTTCAAAAATCACCATTCAGATTATTGTGAATAAAGCAGATCCCGAATCCCTGAAAAATGAGGACAAGTTGCAAAAGGTAAGACCTTTTGCCGGTATTGCCAAAGATTCCAGTTATCAGCCAAATGCCGGGGAATGGTATCAACAGTAAATTGAAATGCAATGAAGATTTTTGTTGATTCCGGAATTTTTATTGAATACCTGAAAGGCAGGAAGGTTAATTTTTTTGAATACCTCATCCAACAAGATCATCAGTTGTTCATCAATCAGGTTGTGCTCAGTGAGTTTTTATTTCATTTTATAGCCGCAATTGGCAACAAATCTCCCTTAGCCATTAAAGAATCCGGTAAGATTGCTGATTGTTTAAAAAACCAAAACCCAATTGATATGCTGACAGGAATTCAGTTTTGTAACCATACTGCTGAAATTTCCCTGTTGGCAATTGATTTTGCTAAACAATTCAACCTTTTGCCCAATGATGCCCTGATCCTTGCTACCTGTAAGTTCTATGATTTAAAGTATCTCGTAACCTTTGATTCTGATTTTGAAGCCCCATGCAAATCACTCGGTATTCGAATTTTTAGTGATGAGACAGATTTAAAGAATTTCATCCCCAGGATAAAACTAAATCCTTGATTTATTTAATGGCTTTTAAGCACCACGCTCACATCGTCGTCGCCACATAAGTTGATGGTGCGGGCGTAGGGTTTGTCGGCGGGGATGACGATCTGGGGAATTTGCTTTTGGTGGAAACCTGTCAGGTTTCAAATTCAAAAACCTGACAGGTATAAGTAAACTACATCTTCCTATAAACAATCGCCACCACGCTCACGTCATCGCCGCCCATGTTGATGGTGAGGCCGTAGGGTTTGTCGGCGGGGATGTTGATCTGGGCGTCGCCGGTTTTGCCGGTGAGTTGTTCCCAGATGGTCACGGCCTGGTGTACCCCGGTTCCGCCGGTGGGATGGCCCCATCCGATAAGGCCGCCGGTGGTGTTCATCGGGATTTTACCGTTGCGGGCCGTGTTGCCTTCGGCAATAAAATCGGCGCCCTTGCCGTGTTTGGCAAACCCCAGCGCCTCCACCGCCAGCACCCCGGCAATGGTGAAGCAGTCGTGGGTTTCGATGGTGGCCAGGTCGTTGATGGTTATGCCCGCATGATTGAGCGCCTTGTGTGCAGCATCGCGGATGGTTTCCATCACGGTAAGGTCGCCGGGGTTTTTGGTAATGTCGCGCTCCGAAGTGGCAAATCCCACCACTTCCACGGCGTCCTTTTTGTGGATGCCGCATTTCGCCAGTCCTTCTTCCGAAAGAATGGCAATGGCCGATGCGCCGTCAGAAACCTTGGAGCAGTCAAGCACATTCAGGTAATCCACAAAGAATTTACCGTTGGGTTCCATTTTAAAACACGTACCTTCAGGGTCGGGCATGGTGTTGTGGAATTCCTGTGCGGTGGGGCAAAGCCTGGCATTTTCGATGGCGTTGCGGTACCAGCGGGCAAAACCTTTACGGGTACGTTCCCTGCCGAACCTGTCGAAATATGCACCGGCGCGGTCGCTGAACTGGCCGGGGAAGAAATAGGCGTGGCCGTCCTTGCGTTTCTGGTACCAGCCGGCACCGGCCAGCACATCCGCACCATAAATGGCTTTCATGGTATTCTGCACTTCCACGCCCACCGACAGCACCGTATCGGCTCCTGCCAGCACATTTTTAATGCCTGTGATCAGCGCCATACCACCGGAGGCGCAGGCAGCCTCCACACGAATGCCGGGCTTGAATTTCAGCCCCTCGTCGATCATCGGGATGAATCCCGCCAGATGCCCCTGGTTATTGAAGCGCGAAGCCATGAAATTCCCGATCACACTTTCGTCGACGTTTTTGGCTCCGCCGATCTGTTGCAGCGTACCTTTTCCGGCTTCAGAAATATAATGCTCAAGACCCGGCCGCGGCTTTTTCGGGTTGAACTCCTTGCGTCCGGTTCCCAGCGAAACCGTATTGTAACCCGCAGCCATATATATTTTTTTGCTCATTTTTTTCATTGTGCTTCCCTCCTTTATTTTAAGTAGTTATTGATTGGACCATAGGCATGGAAAAAACCGGTGAGCATCACCATATTCACATCCTCTTCGTTGTTGGCCACGCCGGTTTCCACCAGTTGCCTGCCGATTTCATTGGAGCGGGCATTGTATTTTTTCGCCAGCTCTGCACCCAAGGTACTCATGGCGTTGAGATCGGCAAAATAACGGTCGAGCATCTCCTGTTTTTGTTTGTTGAAATTAACGGCTTTCCAGGGCTGCCACGATTCGGGGAGCGAACCCAGCACCTCGTCGCATTTTTCGCGGAAGCTTTCGATGGGAACGTATTCCTTTTTTTCGGGATCGAAAACGGCCACCGGCTTTCCTTTCTCATATTTCAGGAACCCGTCTTTCTGTGAGCCGTCCGAACGCTGCCCGCCCTTTACATCCATATCAAAGAGTTTATCGAGCAGGTCGCTGTGCAGATCTTCGCTTTCCTGGTAAGGATTCATCACGGCCATGATAAACCGCACCACATCGATGCCCACGTAGTCGATCAACTGGAAAATGCCCATGGGTCGCACCAGGAAGTCCTGCGAGATTTTATTCATCATGTACACCGATTCGGCAAAGTTGTAATCCTTCATCAGTATTTCGGCTTCATGAATGCCATGCAGCGCATCGCGCATGAAATGTCCGTTGCCGATAAATCCTGCAAAATCGTTGGAAGGTACCACGATCTTGCGCAGGCTTTTGGCGAATGCCATGGCAAAATCCTTCATTTCTCCACTGTTTTCGCCGATGGTGATCAGTTCCACCAGTTTCTGAACGGCGGGCGGATTGTAAAAGTGGAATCCCAGAATCCGTCCGTTCAGGCCTGCTTCGCTGTTCAGCACATTGATCGGGATGGAGGAGGTATTGGTGAAGAACCAGGGTTCCCCCTTGCTGTTTTCGTTGATTTTCCTGAATATTTTCACCTTCAGGTCCTTGTTTTCGGCGATGGCCTCAAAGATGAGGTTTGAGCTGTAAGCAGATTCCATGGTGGTGACCGGACGAACCAGGTTCATCACATCGAAAATATATTCATCGATGATCTCCCCGTTTTCGATCAGATCCTTGCGGCTGGCGTACACCTGACGCAGCCACACCATTTTTTTTTCGGCCACTTTTCGCACCTGTGCCCGCAGGTATTTCATCAGTCCGGCCAGCCCCTCCTCTGAAAGGTCGATGGCATTCAGGACAAAAGTTTTGTCCTTATTTTCCGGCTTTAAGCTCAGATCGGCCATTTCCACGGCCGTTAGCAACAGGATGCCGCTTCCCATTTTGCCGGCGGCACCCAGCACACTCACTTTTTGTAATCTTTCGTCGTAGGTCATTTTATTATGTTTGTAAAGTTAATTGGATATTTTGTGAAATGGTTAGATATTTCAATAACTATCAGTATTTTACCCCCTAATCGTCCTTGTCTATAATAAGTTGCTTAAGTTTTTTCTTGCTTGGTAGCACCGTTTGATATTTGCTCGCAAAAACCTGTTCATTGTTTTCTGGCAATGTAATTTCGACCAATGCTTCATTCTTACGTTTACAAAGTATGATCCCAATCGTTTTATTTTCCTTTTCAAGCTTCACCATCCTGTCGTAATAGTTGACATACATTTGCATTTGCCCCAAATCCTGATGGGTAATTTCTCCGATTTTCAAATCTATCAAAACAAAACATTGTAAAATTCTGTTGTAAAACACTAAATCTATTCTGAAATGTTTGTCATCAAAAGAAAAACGAACTTGCCGCCCAACAAACGTAAATCCCTTACCAAGTTCCAATAAAAAAATCTCAAGTCTGTCAATTATCCTTTGCTCTAATTCTGTTTCAGAATACTTGCTTTTTTCAGGCAAACCGAGGAATTCGAGAATGTATGGGTCTTTGATTGTGTCATTGGGTTTTTCAATGACTTGTCCTTTTTCA
>JBKHBQ010000277.1:0-5072 GCA_046542305.1 Bacteroidales bacterium | reverse complement strand
CTGGTCATTGTTCATAGCCCGATTATTTTTAAGCAAATGGCCCCTTAATGTGCGTAAAACTATAAAATATTTTTACATTTATCCAATGCCGGCTGCAAAAAATGTTTATGGTTGGAGGGCGGATGACAAAACAAGAATCCCCGACCCGCAGAACCGGCCGGGGATTGCGTTTGTTGATAAAACCGATTTAAATTTCTTCCGTAAGTTCCAGAAACCGCTTATACTGGATTGCCAGCATGCTCTTAGCCTGCAGCGCTCCGTTGGCCTGGCTGATCATGGATACTTTGGCTGCGGACTCCGGATCGGGGGCCTCGTAAATGTCGATAAAGTCGTATTCTCCCAATATGGCGTAGTGGGCAAGAAATTTTACTTCAGGGCATTTTTCCCTCACTTGCTCCAACCAGTTTCTTCCCTGGCGTTCACGGTTTTTCATTTCAAAGGAAAGATCGGTCGAAAGCTTTGTAAATAGAATGTACGTTTGCATGTTTACCTCCTGTTTTGTAGATTTTCGAATTAAAAACGAAAAATACAAAAAATATCCGAATAATCAAATCCTGCCGGTGTTTTTGATGATTTCCTGCTATTTGGTGACCTGATGCGCAGGTGCCGGCTGTTGAGCGGTGTGATCTCTGTGTTTGAACACCAGGTTTATTCCGAATCTCACAGTCATGGTTCTTGCTGATGTGAGCGTGAACGGAGCATGAAAGTTTTCGTTGATAAGGTATAACTGCACCGGACCAATGTTGGCGGCAAAGCCGATCCCGGGATTGAAATAACTATCTCTGAAAAAGCTGTTGGAAATCATCAGGTTTACATTGGAGCCGAATTTTCGCGTATAACCCAGGGTGGATGTCCACCAGTTTTGTTCCTCAAGAAACTGGCTCCTGACGAGCAGGCCCAGTTGGTCGTTTTCGGTGAAAAGATAACTGCCGTGCAGGTTCAGGGTGACGGGCAGCCTGGTGCGGTAGCTTTCGGCATGTTCGTCGATGCCGATCTCCTCGGCAATGGAGTCGAGGATTTCGTTGACGCGGTCGCTGTTCAGCGCATCGTTTTCAATAAATTCATCAAAATCGATTCCCTGGTAGGTGAATGTTTTGGCAGGATCCACCGAGCGGTAGTTTTTCACGTTGCTGTTCCACATAATGGAGCCGATGTCGAGCAGATTGGCTGAAACAGCGATTTTATCCGATGGCCGGTACTGTACCCCCACATCAAATGCAAAGCCGCTGTTTTTGCTGTTGGGTAGAAAATCACCGGTGCTCACCTCCTCATCACCAAGTCCGGGCGAGGACATGTTCATTCTGATATCGGACTGCAGGGTGAGGGTGAAATCGATGGAATCCGTATGCAGGGCCACGGCAAGATTCTCAGTATAGAAATTCGCGATACCCTGCAGGTATTTCAGGTTGATGCCTGCGTTAAACTTTTCGTCGATCCGTTGCGAATATCCGGCAGCATATTCACGGTAGTAGGAAAGGTTGACGGCATTGCCGCCGAAATCAGCGGTTTGTCCCAGGTACATATCGCTGCCATTGCCGTAGAGCATAAACCGGATAAGATCTTTGGTTATCGTGGCATTGGCACGTGCAATATCTGCCACACGAAAATGGACGAAATGATCACCAAAGCCAAAGCCCAGGGAAAGGTACTCCTCCATCAGATTCAGGTTCGCGGTGTTTTTGTCCTTCAGATTGCCGATCAGGTAGTCGCGGTCGAGGTACAGCGAATCATTGCGCTGCTGCACGATATCGTTATAAACAAAGGTGTTTTCGAAGCCCGTTTTCACGGAAGAAAGCAGCGGTATGCCGACGTAAAATCTGTAATCGGGAATATGAGCAGGATTGGCATTGCGCAAATGCGGTACAATCGGGAGAAAATACAATGATCTGTCGGCCTGTGCCTTGGCATTTTCAGAAACGGAAAGCATTGCGAGAAGCATGACAGTGGCAATGGTTAGCCGATGGCGGAATTTTGTGATTGTGTTCATTGGTCACCTCCTGGGTTAATGCTTATGCCTGTAATAAGCCCGATGTTCAGCGTGATGCTGTAATCTTCGTAGATGATTGCCAGTTCTTCGTTTGTGGTGGAGAGCCAGGCTTTGAGGATCATGTTGTCGGCAGTAAGGATGTTGTCAAGTCTGGAGCTTGTAACTTTTATATCAGTTGTTTTCAATGCCGGTTGCGTAACGCGGTAGCCGGGCGGGCCCCCGGTGGGAGCACCTGCAAAGATGCGCTGGTCGGTATCCCTGATCAGCGAATCGATCACCTGGTTGTTGTTGTCGGTAAAATAAATCTGCACGGCGGTTTCCAGCGGAAATCCATTTAAGGTATTTACCCTGAACAGCAGATAATCGATCTCATCGGGATTTTCATTCTCCAGGTTGAAATCCGTGGTATCGGTTACCACAAATCTGTCGATGGCTGTAAACAGCTTCACCTCCATTGTAACATCAAAGGATATGCGGCTGGTATCGAGTACAAAGTTTTGTTTGGTGGTGTCGCCGGACGGATTGGTGAAGGCCATAAAATCGTAGTAAAACAGTTCGGGCGACAGGTTAAAAGCCTGTCCCAGGTTGGTGCTGCTCAAGTCGAGGTTGGTCATTACGGTTTCGCCGATTTGATTGATGCCCGGAGCCTGGACATTGAAAAAGTTTGGTGTGCCCTGTCCGAACAGGTAAATATCCTGGTAATAGGGCGGGTTGATGGAGGAATAGACAAACAGCGAATCGGCGGCACAGAGCAGCGGGGTTCCGAAGGAATTTGCCACGTCGATGTACAGGTCGATGGATCCCGGCCCCATTTCGAGGCCGCCGGCGATGGTTTTTTCGAACAGGTTGATCAGGATGGAGTCTTTGAACCGCAGTTCGTAATTTCCCAGGTAGCCGTACATTTTGTTGAAAACAAGGTTGGTGAGGGAGACGTCGAAATTGAAGCCGTAGGGCGAAAGGTCCGGATTTTCATCACCTTCTACATAGAGGTCCATATTCAACTTGAAGGTGTTACGGGTGCCGGGTTTGTTTATGAAGACAAGCCGGTATTCGCTCAGGTCGAATTCAGCTTCGAAATCGATCCACGCCTGTTGTTCAGGATTATCCAGATCGATGTTCACGGACAGATGTTCGCCGGTAGAGAGGTGGATCAGGTTGGGCATGGTGATCTTCAGCGCGGCTTCGTCGCGGTTCAGGTTGCTTTGCCCGCTGAAATGCAGCAGTCCGCTTTTCATGAAAATGCTGTCGAAGCGCTGACCGGCCAGTTCGGTATTCAGCGGAAATTCGTCGCCAAAGCTGATGGTGTCGCCAAATCCCGGCGGGATCGGCGGAACGCTGACCGGAATATCAAAATCGTACTCCTGATCGGGAATGTTGATCAGTTCGCCGGCCTGCTGCGAAAGGACTTCCTTTCCGGAATAGCGAAAGCTCAGAGATTGATCAGGGTTGACCTTGATCATCAGGTTTCCGGAATCAGAGAAAAAATCGTGAATGGTGAGTTGTGATTTAATCAGCGGAAGCGCGAGTTCGGGGTTCCATTCCGGATCGGCCAGTTTGTCGAAATCGAAATCATCCCTGTATTTGTCGCAGGCAAACAAAAATACAACAAAGATGAGAAAGGTTGTGGGAAAATGGTGCAACGGCCTTATGCGGCGCAGGTTACAGCGTAGATGTTTTTTCATGCCGGATATTTTGAGAATCATCAAAAATCGATACAATTCTCAAAGGTAAAAAGGATATCCGAAATTTTCTCTGTTTTTTAACATTACTTTGTCGCTGCAGTTGTCCATATCGGAGTCGACAAAGGTACCGGTAATGATTTCACTGACATTATTATAGGAGAGGTCGAAGGAATTTTCTCCGGATTTTACCAGCTTGCTGCATTTCAGCCGTACTTCCCAGGCGGTGGTGATTGCGGAGGAAATCCCGGCTGCAGAAATCTCTTCCCCGGACGGGGCCGTGTAAGTCATTTGCGAATCGCCGGAAAAAGTAAATTCGTGCGCTGAATAGTTTTCAGGTTTATCGAACCCTTCGGTCCATGCGATTTCACGGTTGGATTGAAGCGAAACCAAATACTGCCCGGATTCGGAAACCGTGATATCGGCAGACATCATCATCATTTTCTGGCCTGACACAAAATCGCCGGTATTGGTGTAATCGATGCCACCTTGTATGTCGGAGTCATCAACACGGTAATCCTGGAAATGTGCGGTAATTACGGCACCGGGAACGGTAAATTCCTCCGCAAGTGTGGCGGTGATCTTCCCTGACCTGGTTTTCCAGTCGGGGCTGATCTGTCCTGTGCCGTAATCGAAGGTGTAATGACGGATGCCTGTAACGGAATCGTATTGCACCGACACCATCGAGCTGTCGATGGCGGCTGAGCCATTGTTGGCCAAAGCCGTATCGTGCACCGCCTTGTGAAGCAGTGAAAAAACGTACATGCTTTCCATCATGGATGATACGCCTGCAGATACCACTTCGGCCTGCCCGATAAACGGGCCGGTATCTTCTTTTTCGCATGAATTGAAGCCGGCCAGCACCAACAGTGCGATCATCATCACCGTAAAGGTTTTCCCTGTTTTGTTTAATGTTGAAATCTTCATGGTTACCTATCGATATTGGTTTTATTAACGCACGGATGGTGATTTGATTTTAACCCTCCCGAAAATTCCTTTCGGAGGGTTGCAGGAAATGCCTTAAGTTTGCGCGGATTTTTCATTTTACAGTAAGCTGATGAAAAAGCGGGACATCTTGTTTGTACTATGCGTGGTGTTGTTTTTCTTGCCTTTTTTCCTGATCGGGCGGGTTTATGAGTTCTACCACGCCTTCAATCTCGATCATCCTTTTTTGATGAGTTTTGTAAAATTTGCCATCCTGTCCACGCTGGGTGAGGTGATCGGTTTAAGGATCAGGACGGGAAAATACAACGCGACCGGCTTTGGCATTTTGCCGCGTGCAATTGTGTGGGGATTTCTGGGCGTGGGCATCCAAATGGCTTTCGTCATTTTCGGACAGGGAGCGCCGCGTATGCTGGCAGTGATGGGGGTGTATTTTCCCACAGCGAATCCTGCCGATGTCCTGG
>JBKHBQ010000020.1:0-25307 GCA_046542305.1 Bacteroidales bacterium | reverse complement strand
CCCCAAGGGCACTCGACGACAACCTGCCGGTCCAGTATCCTTCCGGAGTCATGCGCCGGCTGAGCAAACCGGACAGTTCGGTGAAATTATTTTCCAGTTCCGCTTTATTCATTTTTCATCAGCGATCCGAGCAACAATAAGCCATAGAAGGTATATTCGGTGTCGCCGCCGGCATCGCCCTCACCCGAAAGAAATGCCCCGCGATCGTAGTTTTGTTCCAATAATTCCAGACAATCCTTTCTCACCGTATTCAGGTCGGCACCTGATTCGGCAAGCACAAACGCCGCGACAGCGGAGGACAGCAGATCGGCTTTACCCGAATCCCGGTAGGAAACAAATCCGCTTCCCTCACGGTAGTATTTCATCAACCGGCCGGTTTGACTTCGGAATTCAAGCCCCAGTTCCTTTCGTGCAAATAACCATGCCGCCGTAGCACTGCAGGGCAGATCCTGTGTGGGCCGCTTCAGGCGCAGTGCAATTTTCAGGATGAGGCGCGGGAATGACCGGTTTTTGTTTTGCACATCCATCAGCAGCAAAAGCAGGAACAAATGATAAGCCGCATCAACAGAACCCTTTCCGGAAACCATCGTTCTGAGATGGTAAAGCCACGAAGCCCCGCGATATTCCGGCTTAAGAAGTGTTCTGATCAACTGCAGCGAGATCTCATCCACCTGCCCGGCCATGGTTATTTGCCTGTCGTTGAAAGCCCAAAGCTTCAGCAGGTATAGCAGTTCGGTTTCGTGCAAGGCCTTGCTGATCAACATTCCGAACACCGAATAATACGGGTCGGGATTTCCCGCCCGGTCGCGGAAGCCCCCGTCAGGGTGTAGCTGGTTTTTCAGAAACGCGGCCGTTTGGCGCTGAGCGTCATCATCGAGCGCTGCAAATCCTCGCTGCAAAGTATCGATAAATCTTTTGTAAACCGGCTTATGGTTCATGTCAGAAAATCTTTCCCATGACGCCGTAAAGGCTCAGGCGAAGTTTAAAATTATCCAGTTTGGCCAGACAGGCATAACATGCCGCAACCTTTTTACGGAGCAGTTCCCGCGCAGGTTCCGTCAACTGATAATCCTCAACGATCTTCCGCACCATTTCCGTAAGGGAATGTCCGTTGGTTTGAAGCAAATGCGAAAGCCCCTTTTCATGGATCAGTGAAAGCAGGATGGGATAATCGCGGATATGCTCATGATCAGCAGCTTCGTCGAATTCGTTCAGGTCATCGCGAATCTGATAGGCCATACCGAACGCATCGGCGAATTCATCCAGGAGCTTCAGGTCGTTTTGCGGCGCTCCTGCAGCAATTGCGCCAAGCAGCAAGGCTACCTTCACCGCCTCCCCGGTTTTCAATCCGTTGATCCTGCATACCTGCCCGGGCAAAAACGCAGGATCGAGCGGGTCGACGGTGATGTCCTGCGCCTGCCCCAGGGTCATCTTCACATGCGACGAAGAAACGGCCTGAAGGCACTTTGCAATTCTCCCGGGAGGAAGCGGCAACCCGCTCAACAGGCTGTACCCTTTCCCGATCAGGTAATCGCCCACATTGATAGCCACTCCGGTGCCTTCGCTGATGTGCAGTGAGGGGCGGTTATAACGCTCGGGGGAATTATCCTGAATGTCGTCATGGATCAGCGAAGCTTTATGAAAGGATTCGATGATAAAAGAGAGCCTGATCAACATGTCGTCGCCGGCATCCGGCTGCCAGGCGAGATAGCTCAGCAATGTCAGGAGCGGGCGCATACGCCTGCCGCCTGCCGCAAGGGTTTCAACAGCCAGCCCGTTCATCACGCCATCATCTTCAATGATATTTTTTATGATTTCAGTGCGGAAAAAATCATTCAGCTTTCGCCTGATCAGGGAAACCGGAAGCGGACTGTATGCCAGTGTGCCGGTGGAGGCGCGCAGTTCGTCGTACAACCAATCGCAATCGAGTTTTGTATTTTCGCAGCCATCGTACATCAGCGGAATGCCGATGACAGGCACGGCGGCCTTGGAAACCGGGTAAAAAGACCTCTGCAGCACCGGCATGCAACTCACCCCGATCACCGCATCAATCGAGCCCTCCTCCACCAGTCCGAGAGCCACCGTGGTACCCTCGGCCACCAGCGTAGTGTAACCCAATGCCTCGGCCTCGCTGAGCAGATCATCGATGGGACATGATTTGCAGCCCGCACACACCAATCCCAGTTCGTCGAAAACCCCACGACACTTCTCCTTGTTTTTAACACATTGCGGCAGCAAAAGCAAACGACGGCGGTACGGTGTGGCTTCCACCGCTTTGCGCCAGGATTCGTTGCCGATCAGCACCATGAGGAAATTCATGAATTCTTCAGGAACGCCCTCCTTCGTTGCAAATTCATCTGCATAACCGTTAAGAACATCCAGATTCAGTGGCGGAAGCAATTTTTTCCCATCCAGAAAATGCCTGATCTCTTTTCGCAGGAAATTGCGGTATTCCGCGTCCTGTGGCACAACCAGCGGTGCATCGATATGTCCCAGGGGTTTATCCATAGGCACCAAGCCCGAAAAAGGCTTTTCGTTTAGCGAATTTATACATGCGGCTTTTTTCAGGCACCGGCGTTCCCGATCCATGGCTTGGTACTTTGGGCATGAACAGCAGCCTTTCAGCTTCATTGCCTCTACCGGAAGTATCCGTGGCCTTATGTTTTTTTACAAACTCCACCAGCCATTGCGGATCATCCATCACGACACATCCTGAGGTTTTGGCGGGTATTTCCGTGCGCAGGGCTTTCAAAAATTCCGACCGGTTGTAGGTGTCGGCCATCCTGCCGCCGTTTATATGATCGGTGGCAAACTGGATCACCGGACAGGGCTCGATGTATCCCGAGGCATTGATATGGTGGCTCAGGCCGGAAGCTGCCGGGCATAAACCACGGCCCTCGCCGTCCCAGTAGGCATCGATCAGGATGATATCGAAGCGATTCCTTGCATCGACCATATAGCGGCGAAGCTTAAGGATTTCTTCCGCCGACAGGCTGAGTTCCACACTGGATTGCTCGCCTACAGGACGGTAGATGTAATACCACAGGTAGGTTACGCCCTTTTTAACCAGCGACACCACAAAGTCATCCGACAGTGCCAGATTCAGGTTCGACCGGCACACACTCATGGCCACGCCGGTGATCAGTCCGGCATTGGTGGCGTTGCTGACGGCTTCCTGCGTTTTGCGGTAAACATCTTTTCCGCCGCGGCGGATGTCGGCCACTGCCTCATCGCCTTCGAAGCTGATGAGCGGGGAGACATTTCCGAGCTTTCTCAGTTGCTCCGCCACGCCGGGCGTCAGCAGCGTTCCGTTGGTAAAAAGTTGAAAATAGCAATCCGGATGTCTTTTGAGGACTTCAATCAGCGGCTTGTACATCAGCGGTTCACCGCCAAGGATGCCGAAAAAATACGAACCCATGGCTTTGGTTTCGGTAATAATGCGGTGAAGCTGCTCCGGATCCATGCGGGCGTTTTCCTTTTTGCCCGTCACCCAGCAGCCCTGGCAGTTCAGGTTGCAGTCGTCGGTAACGGAAATAAAATGGAAAGCCGGAAAGAACTCACCTTTCCTGAGCCGCCTCTGAAACTTCCTGTAGCCCAGGGCGCCTTTTATGCCGAGGTTGTACACGAATTTGTACAGGCACTTGCGGTCGGTATGTAAAAGCAGCCTTTTTAACATTACTCCGTTGGTGTTTGGTTATCGCCGGCAGCATCATCACCATCATTCCGGGCTTTGGCCACCACTCCTTCCCTGAAGATTGACTTCCGGGCGCGGTTGCGGCGGTTGAGCGCGGAATACAGTTCTCCTTCATCAACCTGCTGATTGTCGTTTAATGAAGGATCAGCTCCCGATAAAACAGAATTCTCGGGAAGCCGCGGAAAAATAATGGCCGAAGCAGGACATTTCCTTCCACAGGCCGGGCAGTTATTTTTACACGCCAGCGGATTGACCACCTCCAGGCTCTTCTTATCGAACTTATACACTCCGAACATGCAAAACCTTGAGCATTTTCCGCATAAATTGCAATACGCATGATCCACCACAGGATACCAGGCCGGCACTTCCAATGTTGTTTTTACCACATCGTAAGCAGCCTCTCCATCAGAAATCCCGTATTGATCCTTCAGTAGCCGGATGATTTCGGGCGGGGACATTTCACGCAGGTTAATTACCTCAGTCTTATGATTGGCAATTCCGTTCTGCCTGAGGATATTTTTAACCGCCCGCGGATAGCAGGCAATGAAAATGTCAGAGCCCGCACTGCGGAGCAAGGATTCCAGCGGGGCTTTATCATGCACGGCAAGCGCACACAGGTCATGCAGCTCAAAAACATTTGCATCCAGCAATTTAAGCGATGCCTTTAATTCGTCTACTTTTTCACCGGAAAAAATATTTGCGCTACAGTTACAAAAAAGCACGTTCAGGCGTGGTTTCATAATGATCAGATAAAATGCAACCCGGAAGCGGTTTCGTATAAAATATCTTCCAAAAATAATAGCAGAACGCATATTACCGCCGTTTTCGAGGGAGAAGCAGGCTTACAATTATTTACACACTGATTAAAAATATATGATTCCGGTGGTGGCAGTGAAGCTGAAGAACCCTTGAAAGGCGGAGATTATCGCCTGTGGATGTGCAATTAAAACCGGAACACTGCGTTTGCAACAAATATTTTCAAAAACTGTTATCAGTGCACGTGAAACAGTTGCATATTTAAATCCATTGATGAAAAAGTTTTTAAAGATCCTTGCCGTACTTGTTTTCCTGGTAATTGGTTATTTGCTGGTTTTGGAGCTTTACCCCAAAAATGCCAACCGGTTTCCGTTTCTGGTGTTGTTACTTGCCGGTGATTATTACCTCTGGAACTCGGTAAAGGGCTGGATTTTGCGTCAGCGCAGTTTTGTAAAATATTCACTCGGGATGCTCTACTGGCTGCCTTTTATGCTGCTCGTCGGCACCAGCCTGCTTTCGCTGACTATGGCTCCCGAGGCATGGAATCCGTTTTCGCGGATTTACATTTTCGGATTCATCTTCGTGGCGTATGCGGCAAAGATTCTTCCGGTGCTATTTTTAGCTATTGCCGATCTGGTGAGGGGCATTCAACACCTTCATCATAAATCTTCATCCCTCAGGTCAGAAGAAGCAAAGCACGCCGGCGGCAAAAAAATTACCCGGAGCCAGTTTATGAAGCAGGCAGGATTGATCAGCGGCGGGATCATCTTTGCTGGTTTGTTTACCGGGATGATAAAATGGGCCTTTGATTTTAAAGTACACCGCCACCATATCAGGCTACCTCATTTGCCCTTGTCGTTCAACAACCTCAGGATTGTGCAGATTTCGGATATCCACCTTGGAAGTTGGGCATCGAAAACTGCCCTTGCCGAGGCAGTGCGAAAGATCAACGAACTGGAACCGGACATCGTGTTTTTTACGGGCGACCTGGTGAATTACAAAACCGATGAAGCTTTTCCATTCGAATCCATTCTTGGCGAACTGAAAGCCCCTATGGGCGTCTTTGCCACCCTGGGCAACCACGACTACGGCGATTATACCCGCTGGCCCTCAAAACAGGACAAGGTGAAGAACATGCAGGATCTTTATGATTTTTATGACCGGATTGGCTGGCGGCTGCTCAATAACGAAAACCTGGTATACGCTAATCCGGACGGCAAACTGGCCGTGATCGGGGTGGAAAACTGGGGTGATTTTTCCAGGTTTCCAAAATACGGCGATCTGACAAAAGCCATGAATGGCGCCGGGGATGCGGATGTTAAGCTGCTGCTTTCCCACGATCCCTCACACTGGGATAAGATCGTAAGCAAAAAACACCACAACATCGATATAACTTTCGCAGGACATACCCACGGATTCCAGTTTGGCATTGAGATCAGGAACATCACATGGAGCCCGGCGCAGTATGTTTACAAGCGATGGGCAGGATTGTACCCGAATCCCGATCTGAAAGACAAGCAGCAGTACCTCTATGTAAACCGCGGCCTTGGAACCATTGGCTATCCGGGACGTGTGGGCATCCTGCCCGAGATTACCGTTTTTGATCTGACGGCATAAAAAAAGGGAAGCCGTTTTTGGCCTCCCTCATAATCCATTCAGTCATTCACACAAAGCTTTTAACCGATTTTGATTTGCTTCTTCGGCTTTTCCTTAGCCTCATCTTTTTTGGGAAGGGTGATCGACAGCACACCATCTTTATAGGTGGCTTTGATATCCTCTTCCTTGATGGTTTTTGGAAGCGTAAAGCTGCGCCTGAACGAGCTATAACTAAACTCCTGCCTGGTAAATTCGCCTTCTTTCTTCTCTTCATGTTCTTGCTGTTTCTCCGACGAGATCACCAGCAGATTGTTGTCGAGTTCGATTTTAAAATCGTCTTTTTTCATTCCCGGAGCAGCTACTTCCACCATGTAATCGTCCTTGCCTTCCTTAATATTGACGGCCGGCATGGTGGAATTCGCAAAACCGGCATTTGCGTTGTCGAACAAATCCCTGTCGAAAAACTCGCTGAAATACGACGGGAACAAATCTCTGTTTCTAAACTTTACAAGTGCCATAGTTTATCCCTCCTGTTTTTTGGTTAAACATCAATTAAACTTTGTTTTGGACCTTGAACAAACACAATACCAAAAGAAAATTAAAAAACAGGGTGAAATATACCTGCCGCCTTCCTCGCCAGGGAAGTGCGTCGATAGATTCTTCAAAAAGATTGTATTTGCTTAACTTACGGGGAGAATCAATAAAGATTTTAAAAACTACCTGATAAATTTTCGCAGCATTGCAAATCAGGAAGGTGTCAGCATGTCAGGAACTTGTTTCATAATTTCCGAATTAAGTGCCACATTTTCATCCTCAAGTTCGAGATTAAACCAATGCTGCACATAAATACTTTTGTCTTCGGGTTCGTTTTTGTGGCGAAACTCGTTGTTATGGTTGTTGTAAATGTAGTCGTTCTTCCACTCGTGATGGTGCTTCTGTACCTGGCCAATGGCATCTACAATGTAGGAGAGTTCGTCATTGGTCATGGTTGGGTGCAGCGAAAGCCTTACCCATCCGGGTTTCTGTGAAAGGTCGCCGTGGCTGATCAGGTTGGTGATTTCTTTTGATTTATCGTAGCTCACATCCAGCAGGAAATGCCCGTAGGTACCTGCGCAGGCGCAGCCGCCCCGCACCTGGATACCAAATTTATCGTTGAGCAGCTTCACCACCAGATTGAAATGAATATCATCAAAATAAAATGAAATCACCCCGAGGCGATCGTGAACATTATCAGCCAGAATGCGGATGCCCGGGATTTTCGGTAGTTCATCGAAGATAATTTTTACCAGCTCTTTTTCCCTTGCTTCGATATTTGCCACTCCCATCTGATTTTTCAGTTCGATGCAGAGGGCCGTTTTAATGGCCTGCAAGAATCCGGGTGTACCGCCGTCTTCGCGGGCTTCGATGTCGTCCACATATTTAAATTCCCCCCATGGGTTGGTCCAGTCTACGGTTCCGCCACCAGGATTATCAGGCACCTTGCTTTGGTAGATTTTTGAATTGAAGATCAACACTCCGGAGGTTCCGGGGCCGCCGAGGAATTTATGCGGTGAAAACATGATGGCGTCCAGCGCCTTGAGCGGATCATCTGCGGGATGCATGTCGATATTAACATAAGGTGCGGAAGCGGCAAAATCCACAAAGCAGAGGCCGCCGTTCTCGTGCATGATTCTGGCCATTTCGTGGTAGGGCGTTGAAATGCCCGTTACATTCGAGCAAGCGGTAAACGAGCCGATCTTCATCTTACGGTTTTTGTACTTGTCGAGTTCTTTCTGCAACTGGTCCAGGTCGACCAGCAGTTCCGGGCAGGGCTGAAGCTGTACCACATCGGCGATGGTTTCGTACCAGGAAGTATGGTTGGAATGGTGCTCCATGTGGGTGATGAAAACAACCGGCCGTTCCTCCTCGGGTAGGCAGTCGGCAGCATCCATCTTTTGCATGGCCTTAAAGCCAAGGATACGCTGGAATTTATTCACTACGGTGGTCATTCCTGAGCCGGCGGTGATGATCACATCATCGGGGCCGGCATTCACGTGTTCTTTGATCTTTCGCTGGGCCAGATGATAGGCATTGGTCATCAGGGTGCCGGTTTCACTGGTTTCGGTGTGCGTGTTGCCCACAAATGGTCCGAAGGTATGACACAGTCTTTCCTCAATGGGTTTATACAACCGCCCGCTGGCGATCCAATCGGCATACACGATTTTTTGCTCGCCATATGGTGATTTGAACACCTGATCGATTCCTACAATATTTTTTCTGAACTTATGGAAGTATTTTTCCGTGGCCATGACAAACTGAATTTAAATACCCTGAAAGCATGGCAAAAGTAAGCAGAATTTATGATTAAGAAATCATTAACCGCAACGAAATGGCAAAGCCCCGGTTATACATCAGGTGAGCCCATGGTGAACGACTTTTTGGGCAATAATCATTGAAAGCTTTGTGGAAATTTACGCCTTCGTGCCTCAATGGCATTTTATTATTGGCCAAACTTCCGGGTAAAAAATGAAATATGTTCTCTACCTCGAAAGATCTGTAAGTTCCTGGTAACCCTGTAGTTTTCCGCGCTTGTTGTAGTTTTCGGCGCGCACCAAACCAACATCTTCGGCCAGCCAGAGAATATCTTTCGATTCTACCGTCATCACGCTCTTGGTTTCGGTATCGTACGAAATTTTAAAGGTATCGAAAGTACCTGCGGGCGTGGTGATGGTTTCGCGGGCCTCCACTTTCCAGTTCTTCATGGTAACGCTGGTGGTCATCATGTCGAATCCTGATCCCCCCAATGTTACTTCCATGGTAGTTGGCGGCAGGGTCATGCCTACTTCCATATCCGAAGGAAACACCCAACTGTCGGAAGTAATTTCCAAATCCATCTCGTCGGATTGCTGCATATCACCCATGTCCATGTTGCTGATAAAGCTTTTCATGTCCATGTAAAATTTTCCATCTTCGCAGCGCACCTCATAATTGGTCGAAATATCTTCATCCTCCTTTTCCATATTCATGTTTTGCTGAACCTCAAGAATGGTAGCATTGCCGGACTGTTTTTTGTCGGTGATTTTCTGGGTTTGCACAAACTGTACCTTTCCGCGGTGGTTGTAAAACGTAATCTCCATCTCGGCGCCTTCTTCGGAGGGGAAGAAGAATTTACAATTCTGCGCAAGTGCAGGGGAAACCAATCCCATCAAAAAAATCAAAACGGTAATCATTGCAAGGTTTTTCATAATATGGCATTTTTTGAGTTAAAAAAGAAGTCCCGGTAACGTGGGAACGAACAATACAACAAGATTAATTGCAGATTGTTCGCTACGTAACCGGGACGTTATGCTGTTATGAAAAATCCAGGCTGCTTACCGGGCATATTTGAAATTTTTGCCCGGGTAATAAGCAGATTTACCCAGTTGTTCTTCGATGCGGAGCAACTGGTTGTATTTTGCGATCCTGTCGGAGCGGCTTGCCGAGCCGGTTTTGATCAGACCGGTGTTGAGGGCTACGGCCAGGTCGGCAATGGTAGTGTCTTCGGTTTCGCCGGAGCGGTGGCTCATTACGGCAGTATACGAATTGCGGTAAGCCAGGTTAACTGCCTTAATGGTTTCGGTGAGAGTACCGATCTGGTTGACTTTTACAAGGATGGAATTGCCTACGCCTTTATCAATCCCTTCTTGCAGGCGCCTGGTATTGGTCACAAACAAGTCGTCGCCTACAAGCTGAATCTTTTGTCCCATCTTGTCGGTCATCAGTTTCCAGCCATCCCAGTCGTCTTCGGCCATACCGTCTTCGATGGAGATGATCGGATACTTTTCAACCCAGTTATTCCAGAAATCCACCATTTCTGCCGGGCTTAGTTTTTCGCCGGTAGACCATTTGAGGTGATACACATTTTCTTCGGCCTCGTAGTATTCCGACGATGCCGGATCGAGGGCCAGGTAAATATCTTCGCCGGGCTTGTATCCTGCTTTTTCGATGGCCTGTAGCACCACCTTGATGGCTTCCTCGTTGGATTTGAGGTTGGGTGCAAAACCACCTTCATCACCTACATTGGTGGAGTAACCGCCTTTTTTCAGAACGGATTTAAGGTTGTGAAACACCTCGGCACCCATGCGCAGGGCTTCGGCAAATGTGGGGGCTCCCACAGGCATGATCATAAATTCCTGAAAGTCGATGCTGTTGTCGGCATGCGAACCACCGTTAAGGATATTCATTAACGGAATAGGCAGGGTATTGGCGCTAACGCCACCCACATAGCGGAAGAGCGACTGACCGGTTTCGAGGGCTCCGGCATGGGCACAGGCAAGCGAAACGCCAAGAATGGCATTTGCGCCGAGATTGCCTTTATTGGAGGTACCATCGATCTCAAGCATTTTGTTGTCGATTTCTTCCTGGTCGTTGATGTAAAGTCCTTTCAACTCTTCATTGATAATGCTGTTGACATTATGTACGGCTTTGCGGACGCTTTTTCCAAGATAGTGTTCATTGTCACCATCGCGCAGTTCCACAGCTTCGTGAATTCCGGTAGATGCTCCCGAGGGTACGGCAGCACGACCAATGATACCGCTATCGGTTATCACTTCAACTTCCACGGTAGGGTTTCCGCGGGAATCAAGAATTTGGCGGGCATGTACATTAATAATTGAGCTCATAATAATATTTTTTAAATTAAACGTCTCATTACAAAAAAAGGACAAAGCAGTACGGTCGCTTCATCCTGTTTTTCTTATGCTAAAAGAAACCTGGTGAGAAAAGTCAGTCTACTTCTTGTCCTCTTCTTTCTTATCCTCTTCCGGCTTTTCTTCGGTGGTTTCTTCTTCTTTCGCTTCGGCCTTAGGTTGTTCAGCTACCTCTGCTTTGGTTTCTTCGTTTTTCTGCTCTGTTTCAGTCTGTTCCTGCGCAGCTTTGGCTTTAGGCTCCTCCTGATCAGCGGATTTTTCTTCTTCCTCTTCCACGGGCGCTGCTACGGGCTTTTTGGCTTTTTGCTCAGGCTGATCGGTTGCCTGGGTTTCTGATTTACCTTTACCTGAACCTCTTCTTTTGCGACGGCGTCCTGTCGATTTTTCCTCGCCTGCTGGGCCGGCTGTGTCAAGCAGATGCTCGTTGTAGTCAACCAGTTCGATGAGCGCCATATCTGCATTGTCACCCACGCGGTTGCCCATTTTAATGATGCGGGTATATCCGCCCGGACGATCAGCTATCTTAACAGAGATTTCCCTGAACAGTTCATTCACGGCCTCCTTACTTTGCAGATAGCTAAACACCATCCTCCTGGAGTGGGTCGTATCTTCCTTGGAACGTGTGATCAGCGGCTCAACATAAGTTCTCAGGGCTTTGGCCTTGGCTACGGTCGTGGTAATGCGTTTGTGCAAGATCAGCGAAGTAGCCATATTCGACAGCATGGCCCTGCGGTGCGCGCTCGTTCTGCTTAAGTGATTGAATTTCCTGCGGTGTCTCATTTTTCAATTATTCCTTGTCTAATTTATACTTCGAAACATTCATGCCAAACTCCAGGTTTTTCGATTTCACGAGTTCTTCAAGCTCGGTGAGTGATTTTTTACCAAAGTTCCTGAACTTCAACAGGTCGTTTTTGTTGAAAGCCACCAAATCGCCGAGGGTTTCCACATCGGCTGCCTTCAGACAGTTGAGCGCCCTCACCGACAGGTCGAGGTCGACCAGCTTGGTTTTGAGCAACTGACGTACGTGCAGCGAATTTTCGTCGAATTCCTCTGTAACGTTCTTTTCTTCGGTTTCCAGTGTGATTTTCTCGTCGGAGAAAAGCATGAAATGATGAATTAAAATCTTGGCTGCTTCCTTAAGGGCATCCTTGGGATGTATGGATCCGTCGGTTGTGATATCGATCACGAGTTTTTCGTAGTCGGTTTTCTGCTCTACCCTGTAGTTCTCAACGTGGAAGGTCACGTTTTTGAGGGGGGTGTGGATGGAATCCATGGCGATGGTACCTATAGGGGCATTCATCACCTTGTTTTCCTCTGCCGGAACATATCCCCTACCTTTGGTGATGGTAAGTTCCATGGAGATCTTTACATTGGGTTCCATGTGGCAGATTTCCACCTCAGGATTCAGTACCTGAAAAACCGACAGATATTTATTGATATCGCCGGCTTTAAATGTTTCCTGTCCCGAAATTACGATGTGGATTTTTTCGGAATTTTCGTCTTCCACCAGGCGCTTAAAGCGGATCTGCTTGAGGTTAAGAATAATCTCCGTAACATCTTCCACTACGCCTTTGATGGTGGAGAACTCCTGTTCCACACCTTCAATTCGTATATTTGTTATGGCAAAACCTTCCAAAGACGACAACAGGATTCTGCGCAGGGCATTTCCTATTGTAATACCGAAACCGGGCTCCAAGGGGCGAAACTCAAATTTCCCATTGTAATCATCCGATTCGATCATTATTACTTTGTCGGGCTTTTGAAATGCTAAAATTGCCATGATTTTAAACCTTTGGGTTTTTAATTAACTAATGTTTACTTCGAGTAAAGCTCAACGATAAGCTGTTCGTTGATGTTCTCGGGAATTTCGGACCTTTCCGGATAGTTCAGGAATTTTCCTGCCAGTTTATCCTCGTCCCATTCGAGCCACGAGAAACTTGAACGTGATGCTACCGAATCGGTGATGGCTTCGAGCGATTTGGAGCGCTCGCGCACCGAGACAATGTCGCCGGGTTTAACGGATGCCGAAGGAATATTCACCACCTCTCCGTTGAGCAGGATATGCCTGTGCGATACCAATTGACGTGCAGCAGCCCGTGTGGGAGCAATCCCCAGGCGGAATACCACATTGTCGAGGCGTGCTTCGATAAGCTGAAGAAGTACCTCACCGGTGATACCTTTTTTGCTGCTGGCTTTCTTAAATGTGTTGCGGAACTGCTTTTCGAGAATGCCATAGGTATACTTTGCCTTCTGTTTCTCAGCAAGCTGAATTCCATATTCGGAAGATTTCTTTCTTCTTTTGTTCAACCCATGTTGTCCCGGGGGATAGCTTTTCTTTTCGAAATAGGTATCCGGACCGTAGATAGGTTCACCAAATTTTCTCGAAATCTTTGTTCTTGGCCCAATGTATCTTGCCATGTTCTATGTATTGATTTTTAATGTTCTACTTAAGTAAATCAAATTATACCCTTCTGCGTTTGGGCGGACGGCACCCGTTGTGTGGCAATGGGGTAACATCGTTGATTTCCATTACTTCGATACCGGCCGAGTGAATGGTACGGATGGCTGATTCCCTGCCTGAGCCGGGGCCTTTCACGTACACTTTCACCTTGCGCAGTCCGAGGTCGTATGCTTTTTTCGCACAATCCTCTGCGGCAGTCTGGGCGGCGTAGGGGGTATTTTTCTTTGAACCCCTGAAACCCATTTTCCCTGACGATGACCACGAGATCACCTGTCCGGTGCTGTTGGTGAGGGTAACGATAATGTTGTTGAATGAAGCACTGATATAGGCCCTTCCGATGGGTTCTACTTTTACAACCCTTTTCTTGGTAGCCTTGCCTCCTGATTTTGCTTGTTTTGCCATTGTATATTATTCTTTCTTTCTTATTATCTGCAAAAACAAATTGATCAACCTGCCGGGGCATTAACCCTTGGGCGCCTTCTTTTTGTTGGCAACGGTTTTCTTTCTTCCTTTACGCGTACGGGCATTGTTTTTGGTGGACTGGCCGCGCAAGGGCAATCCCAGACGATGCCGGATTCCGCGATAGGTTCCGATGTCCATCAGTCGCTTGATGTTCATTTGAACTTCCGAGCGCAATGCACCTTCTACTTTGTATTCGTCGCTGATAAGGTTTCTGATCTTGGTCTGCTCGTCATCGTCCCAGTCCTGGACTTTCTTGTTAATATCAACACCCACGCGCTCGAGTATTTCGGCTGCGAGACTGTGACCGATGCCGTGAATGTAGGTCAGGCCAACAACGCCTCTTTTATTTTTCGGTAGGTCGATACCTGCAATACGTGCCATATTATCCTGTGTTTAATTGTTATTAACCCTGTCTTTGTTTGTACTTGGGATTTTTCTTGTTAATCACGTACAGTCTTCCCTTGCGGCGTACGATCTTGCAATCCGGTGTTCTCTTCTTTAATGATGCTCTGACTTTCATAACTGCATTTATTATTTGTATCTGAACGTAATTCTTCCTTTTGACAAGTCGTATGGCGACATGGCAATCTTCACACGGTCGCCGGGCAGAATCTTGATGTAGTGCATGCGCATTTTTCCTGAAATGTGGGCGGTGATCACATGCCCGTTTTCCAGTTCAACCCTGAACATTGCATTTCCCAATGATTCGATTACTGTACCGTCTTGTTCAATTACCGGTTGCTTAGCCATACTTTTTACTATGTTCTGTTTAACTTGTTATGAGTTGGTTCTTTATAATTGCCTGTTCAATAAAATCGAATGTAGATAAAATTTCCGCCTGGTCTTTTCGCACCACCACATCGTGTTCGTAGTGAGCTGAGGGCCTGTGGTCGGTGGTTCTGATGGTCCATCCGTCGCGCTCCTGGTACACTTCTTTTTTTCCCAGGTTGATCATCGGCTCGATAGCAAGAACCATTCCTACTTTCAACTCCTTGCCCTTTCCGCGCCTGCCAAAGTTAGGAACTTCCGGTTTTTCGTGCAACTCGCGTCCCAGGCCGTGGCCTACCAGGTCGCGCACCACCGAATATCCAAATTGTTCCACATAGTGCTGCACGGCATATCCAATGTCGCCGATACGGTTTCCGGCTACAGCGGCTTCGATACCTTTGCAGAGCGATTCTTTGGTGCGTTGCATCAGCTTGAGTACTTCAGGCGCCACCTCCCCTACTGCGAAGGTATATGCCGAATCTCCGTAAAAACCGTTCATTTTTACCCCGCAGTCGATGGAAATGATGTCGCCATCCCTAAGCTCCAAATTGCCCGGAATACCATGCACCACAACATCGTTTACCGAAGTACACAGCGATCCGGGAAAACCGTGATACCCTTTGAAACCGGGTGTGGCACCATGATCGCGGATAAAGGTTTCGGCGATTTTATCGAGCTGCAGCGTGGTGATGCCGGGCCTGATGTGGGCGGCTACTTCTGCCAGCGTTTTACCAACAAGTAAAGAACTTTCTCTTATTAATTCTATTTCTTCTTCAGTCTTCGTAAGAACCATTAACGTTCCCCGCTTCCTTTTTCAATTCTACATACTGTATGCGCCGGTTCTGCCTTTGATCCTTCCCGACTTTGTCAGTCCGTCGTAGTGACGCATGAGCAGGTGGCTTTCGATTTGCTGCAGCGTGTCGAGCACCACACCCACAAGAATCAGCAGTGATGTACCGCCGTAAAATTGTGCAAACTGCTGGTTGACTCCGATCAGGCTCACAAATGCAGGCATGATGGCTACAAAACCCAGGAACAACGAACCGGGCAGGGTGATCTTCGACATCACGTTGTCGATAAATTCCGCCGTACGTTTTCCGGGTTTTACGCCGGGGATGAATCCGCCGTTTTTCTTCATATCTTCGGCCATCTGGTTGGGATTTACCGTAATCGCGGTGTAGAAATAGGTAAACAACACGATCATCAGGAAAAACACAAAGTTATACCAGAATCCGTTGATATTGGTGAAAGTGGCTGCAAATCCGGTGAGGGTTTCCGATTGTGCATACTGTGCAATGGTGAGCGGCAGAAACATGATGGCCTGTGCAAAAATGATGGGCATAACCCCTGCAGCATTCACCTTAAGCGGGATATACTGACGGACACCACCGTACTGCTTGTTTCCTACCACGCGCTTGGCGTACTGTACCGGTATGCGGCGGGTTCCCTGTACCAGCAAGATGGTAAGCAGGATTACACCTACCAGGATAAGGATCTCCACGATAAAGATCACCAGACCTCCGCCCTGCTCTTCCATGCGCGAAATGAATTCGGCAAAGAGTGCGAAAGGCAGATTGGCAATGATCCCGATCATAATAATCAGCGAGATACCGTTACCAATTCCTTTGTCGGTAATTTTTTCACCCAGCCACATTACAAACATCGAACCTGCCGTAAGCATAATGATGGATGAAATTCCGAAGAACGAAAAGATTGAATGCGATGTAACATTCGGGCTGAACGGATAAATGCCTTCCGGCGGCAACTGCCCTACGAGGTTGGCGATGTATGCGGGCGATTGGAAAATCAGGATGATTACCGTAAGGTAACGGGTGATCTGGTTGATTTTCTTTCTTCCGCTTTCGCCTTCCTTTTGCAGACGCTGGAAATAAGGTATGGCCATACCCAGCAACTGCACTACGATAGATGCCGAGATGTAAGGCATGATACCGAGGGCGAAAATTGAGGCATTTGAAAACGCGCCTCCCGAAAACATATTCAGCAGCCCGAGCAATCCGGATGAGGCCTGCTGCTGGAGTGCATCAAGCATATCAGGATCAACACCCGGAAGTACAACATAAGATCCCAACCTGTAGAGCAGGATGATACCAAGGGTGAACGCGATCCTGTTTCTCAGATCTTCGATCTTATAGATGTTTCGTATGGTTTCGATAAATTTTTTCATCAAACATTAGATTTTAGTTGCAACACCACCTTGATCTTCGATCGCCTTAGCTGCAGCCTTTGTAAATGCATGTGCTTTCACTTCGAGTTTGGCCGAAAGTTCGCCGCGTCCCAGGATCTTGATGAGATCCTTTTTCTGAGCGAGGCCGTTATCGATGAGCACATCCAGGTCGATAGCCGTGATATTCTTCTCCTCGGCGAGCTTTTGCAGCGCGTCGATGTTGATGCCACGGTATTCCACCCTGTTGATATTTTTAAAGCCGCCCTTGGGAATTCTACGGTACAGGGGCATCTGGCCGCCTTCAAAGCCGATCTTACGCTTGTAACCCGACCTGGATTTGGCCCCTTTGTGGCCCCTGGTTGAGGTACCGCCTCTGCCTGATCCCTGGCCGCGGCCGATTCTCTTCCTGTTTTTGGTTGAGCCTTCTGCTGGTTTTAGATTACTTAAATCCATTTTCAAATATCTGTTAGCAAAATTTATACTTCTTCAACTTCCACTAAATGCCTGATCTTTTCTACCATTCCCAGAATCTGGGGGGTGGCTTCGTGCTCCACCTGGTGGTGCATTTTTTTAATACCGAGCGCCTGCAATGTACGCTTCTGCCTCAGCGGGCGTCCGATGCCACTCTTGATCTGCCTGATTTTTATCTTGCTCATTGTATGGTAATTTTTATCCGTTAAACACCTTTTCAAGCTCCACACCCCTCATTTGAGCTACCGTGTAAGGGTCGCGCATTTTGAGCAGTGCATTGATGGTGGCTTTTACCACACTGTGCGGGTTCGACGAGCCCTTCGACTTAGCAAGCACATCCTTGATGCCCACGCTTTCGAAAACGGCACGCATAGCACCACCTGCAATTACACCGGTACCGGGGGCAGCGGGTTTCATAAACACAACCGCACCACTGTACTTTCCGATGGCTTCGTGAGGAAGTGTACTATTGAGTACCGGCACTTCGATGAGGTTTTTCTTGGCGTCGTCGATACCTTTAGCAATCGCGGAGGTAACTTCCTTGGCTTTCCCCAGGCCATAACCTACCACGCCGTTTTCGTTGCCTACCACTACGATAGCCGAAAAGCTGAAGGTACGTCCACCCTTGGTAACCTTGGTTACCCTCTGGATGCTTACGAGCTTGTCTTTAAACTCTATCTCGCTCGATTTTACTCTTTTTATGTTTACGTTTGCCATAGTCTGTTAAAATTTAAGGCCTCCTTTTCTTGCTGACTCAGCCAGGGATTTTACACGGCCATGATACAAATATCCGTTTCTGTCGAAAACGATATTTTCGATACCGGATTCTTTGGCTTTTTGAGCGATAAGCTGTCCCACCTTCTCGGCCTGCTGGGTTTTGTTCATCTTGTCGACGCCTTCGAAATCCTTCGATACCGATGAGGCAGCCACAAGTGTTTTACCGTTGAGGTCGTCGATGATCTGGGCATAGATCTCCTTGTTGCTCCTAAAAACCGACATGCGTGGCTTTTCGGGCGAACCGAAGATGTGCTTCCTGATCCTGCTCTTAATCCGGAACCTTCTGTACTGTTTTTTACTCTTTATTGCCATTTTCACAATGGATTTTATCTTGATTATCTTGTTTATTTCTAACTATTAACTGGCTGCAGCTTTACCGGCTTTGCGCTTGATAATCTCGCCCTGGTACTTGATACCTTTGCCTTTGTATGGCTCAGGCTTTCTGAGCGAACGCAGTTTGGCAGCAATTTGCCCAACCAGTTGCTTGTCGGCCGAGGTGAATGTGATGGTAGGATTCTTACCCCTTTCGGTAAGGGTTTCCACCTTCACTTCGTCGGGCAGTACCATCACCACGTTGTGCGAAAATCCGAGCGAGAGCTCCAGCATCTGGCCTTTTGCCTGTGCTTTGTATCCAACACCAACCAGTTCCTGGACAATTTTAAAGCCTTCGGAAACACCCTGAACCATATTGGTGATGAGTGAGCGGTACAAGCCGTGCATGGCTTTGTGACGCTTCTGATCTGTAGGCCTTTCGAGAACTACCTCACCATCGTTTACATTAACCTTGATATCCGGATCAACCTGCTGATGGAGTTCACCAAGGTTACCTTTTACCGTTACCAGGTTTTTATCCGATACCTTAACCTCGACGCCCTGGGGAATGCTGATTGGCATTTTTCCTATTCGTGACATTTTGTATTCTCCTTTTTAGCTGATGTAACAAATGACTTCTCCGCCAACATTTTCTTTCCTGGCTTGCTTGTCGGTCATAAGCCCGCGTGAGGTGCTGATGATAGCAATGCCCAGCCCGTTGAGAACGCGCGGCAGTTCATCGGCGCCCACATATTTCCTCAGGCCCGGGCTGCTCACCCTTTGCAACTTGGTGATGGCCGAAAGCTTGGTTACCGGGTGGTACTTCAAAGCGATCTTAATAACCGGTGGAAATTTATCGTCTTCAAATTTATAGTTCAGGATGTAACCCATCTCGAACAAGATCCTGGTCATTTCCTTCTTCATTTTCGAAGCAGGGATTTCCACAATCCGGTGGTTGGCCATGATGGCGTTCCTGACTCTTGTAAGATAATCTGCAATTGGATCAGTTACCATGTTTCCTTCTTTATTATTATTCTCAAATATTTACCAACTTGCCTTTTTAATTCCCGGAATCAGCCCGTTCAAAGCCATTTCGCGGAAATTAATACGTGATATTCCGAACTGCCTCATATATCCTTTAGGTCTCCCGGTGAGCTGGCAGCGATTGTGCAGCCTTACGTACGAGGAGTTTTTGGGCAATTTCTGCAATGCGGTGTAGTCGCCAGCAGCTTTCAGCGCTGCGCGCTTTTCAGCGTATTTATCAACAAGCTTTTGCCGCTTGACTTCTCTTGCTTTCATTGACTCTTTAGCCATAAATCAATCCTTATTTTTGATTTTTAAATGGTAATCCAAATTCTTTCAACAAGGCCAGTGCTTCCTTATCGGTGGTGGCAGTGGTAACGAAGGTAATGTCCATGCCATTGATCTTGTTCACCTTGTCGATGATGATTTCGGGGAAGATGATCTGCTCGGTAATACCGAGGGTATAGTTTCCTCTTCCGTCGAAACCTTTATCACTGATTCCCCTGAAGTCTCTGATACGCGGGATGGCTACCGAGATCAGGCGATCGAGGAAATCGTACATCTGGTCGCCGCGCAGTGTCACGCGTGCGCCAATGGGCATTCCTTTTCTGAGTTTGAAGTTGGAGATGTCCTTTTTTGATTTGGTGGCAACGGCTTTCTGTCCGGTAATAATGGACAGTTCTTCGATTCCGTTGTCGATCAGTTTTTTATCGGTGATGGCATCGCCCAATCCCTGATTGACAGCAATTTTCAACAGCCTGGGCACCTGCATGGGGCTCTTGTATTCGAACTGCTTGAGCAGGTTGGCGTGTATTTCCTTGCGATACTTTTCCTTAAGTCGTGGTGTGTAATTCATTATCTGATAACCTCCCCTGATTTTTTTGAATACCTGACCATTTTGTTGGTTTTGTCATCAAGTTTTTTACCAGTGCGGGTGGGTTTACCCGATCCGTCGATCACCATAAGGTTAGAAATCTGGATGGGAGCTTCTTTTTTAATGATTCCGCCCTGCGGGTTTTTGGCATCGGGTTTAGCATGTTTGCTAACCAGCTTAATGCCTTCGACGATGGCCGTTTTCTTTTTGGCGTCCAAAACCAGGACTTTACCCTGCTGACCTTTGGAGTCGCCGGTGATGACCATAACGTTGTCGCCTTTTTTGATGTGCAATTTATTTTTTTCCATGATGATAATCTGTTTTAGAGCACTTCAGGTGCCAGAGAAACTATTTTCATGTATTGTTTTTCGCGGAGCTCGCGGGCTACCGGACCGAAAATACGTGTTCCTGACATTTCGCCTGCGGCATTAAGCAGCACCACGGCATTGTCGTCGAAGCGGATATAGGATCCGTCGTTGCGGCGGATTTCCTTTTTGGTTCTTACAACAACCGCTTTGGAAACCGTACCTTTCTTTACATTGCCTGAAGGCAGCGCATTTTTCACCGTAACGATAATGGTATCGCCAATGGTGGCATACCTTCTACGGGTACCGCCAAGTACGCTGATGCAAAGTACCTCTTTTGCCCCGCTGTTGTCAGCAACTGCTAATCTCGATTCTTTCTGTATCATGATTATTTAGCTCTTTCAATGATTTCAACTAATCTCCAACATTTGTTTTTACTCAGCGGCCTGGTTTCCATGATGCGTACGGTATCGCCGATGTTGCAATCGTTGTTCTCGTCGTGAGCGGCAAATTTGGAGCTTTTTTTCACAAACTTTCCGTAGATGGGATGTTTCACCTTACGCTGTACCTCTACGGTAATGGTCTTGTCCATTTTATTGCTGACGACCAGGCCGATTCTTTCTTTTCTTAGCGTTCTTGTTGCTTTGCTTTCCATTATGATGAATGATTATAATTTTCCTTCAAGCTGTCTTTTGCGAATTTCCGTTTTCAATCTTGCGATGGTACGGCGGTAGTCGACGATTTTGTTTGGATTTTCCAGCGGAGACACGGCATGGTTCAGCTTAAGTTTGGTAAGCTGTTTCTGCTCTTCTTCGAGCCTTTCCATCAGGTCGTCGTTCGACAATTCATTGATAACACTTTGTTTCATTTCTCAGTGATTATTATTCTTGATAATCTTTTCTAACAACAAACTTTGTGGTAACCGGGAGTTTTTGTGCGGCAAGGCGCAGGGCTTCCTGTGCCACTGCCAACGGCACTCCTTCGGCTTCGAAGAGGATACGGCCGGGGGTTACGCGTGCCACGAAATATTCGGGAGCACCTTTACCTTTACCCATACGTACCTCAGCAGGCTTTTTCGTCACCGGTTTATCGGGGAAGATCTTGATCCATATCTGACCTTCGCGTTTCATGTGACGTGTCACTGCCTGACGTGCAGCTTCAATTTGCCTTCCTGTAATCCAGGCCGACTCCAGCGATTTAATTCCGAACGAACCGAAAGCCAGTTGGTTACCCCTCTGGGCATTTCCTTTCATTCTTCCTTTTTGCTGCTTTCTGTATTTGGTCTTCCTTGGCTGTAACATTATCTTGAAGTATTATGTTATTCGCTATATTTAATTATTGCTTACGGGTGCGTTGGCGTCTTGGTCTGCGACCGGCAGCACCTGCACCGGGTCCTCCGGCCGGGCCTTTTTGCTTTTTCTCGCCGGTGGTCATGGGCACGAGTTCGGGTTTTCCGAATATCTCACCTTTGCAAATCCACACTTTAATACCAATTCTGCCGTAGGCTGTATGGGCTTCGGCAAGCGCATAGTCGATGTCGGCTCTCAGGGTATGCAGGGGGGTTCTGCCCTCTTTATACATTTCGTTTCGAGCCATTTCGGCGCCGCCCAGACGTCCGGAAATCTGCACCTTGATGCCTTCGGCACCGATGCGCATGGTAGATGCTACGGCGGTTTTGATGGCGCGGCGGAAGGAGATCCTGCCTTCGATCTGGCGTGCAATGGCATTGGCCACAAGGTTGGCATCAAGTTCGGGGCGCTTGATCTCCGAGATATTGATCTGGATTTCCTTGCCGGTAAGTTTCTTAAGCTCTTCCTTAAGCTTGTCTACTTCCTGGCCGCCTTTACCGATGATGATACCGGGCCGGGCTGTTTGAATGGTCACCGTAACAAGCTTCAATGTACGCTCGATGATGATCTTGGCGATTCCGGCTTTGGACAGACGGGCGTTGAGGTATTTCCTGATCTTATCGTCCTCAAAGAGTTTGGCCTGGAAGCTTTTTCCGCCATACCAGTTTGAGTCCCATCCTTTGATGATCCCTAACCTTAGACCTATTGGATTAGTTTTTTGTCCCATTAAATATTGAAATATTTATTGATTACTCTTTTTCATTTTGTTGTTCTTCCATCACAGCCATTTCGTTGCGCGAGCCAAGCATCAGTGTAATATGGTTTGAACGTTTGCGAATCCGGTGAGCCCTACCCTGGGGTGCAGGACGGATGCGCTTGAGCTGCCTTGCGCTGTCGACCATCACCGATTTTACATACAGGTTGTGATCTTCCATTCTGGCGCCTTCGTTTTTCTCCTGCCAGTTTGCAATGGCCGAAAGTACCAGTTTGTACATTCTTCCTGCAGCTTCCTTTTGGGTGTGCTTTAGAATGTTCAGCGCCATTTCCACATCGTGTCCACGTACCAGGTCGGCTACCAGCCTCATTTTACGCGGCGAGGTGGGGCAATTGTTCAGCCTGGCAATATATTGCGTTTTCTTTGCCTGTTTTCTTTCTTCGGCTCTTAAATGTTTACGTTGTCCCATTGTTTCGTATCTTTATTTTTTAGCTTTACTACCAGCATGGCCTCTGAACTGACGTGTAGGGGCAAATTCTCCGAGCTTGTGGCCAACCATGTTTTCGGTTACGTACACGGGGATAAATTTGTTTCCGTTGTGCACGGCAATGGTGAGACCTACAAAATCCGGGGATATGATCGATGCCCTCGACCAGGTTTTGATAACCGATTTTTTACCCGATTCCTGGCTGTCGAGAACCCTTTTCTCCAGCTTGTAATGTATAAACGGACCTTTTTTAAGCGAACGACTCATGTTGATCTATTATTTACGTTTACTTTTTCCTTCTTTCGATGATGTATTTATTCGAAGCTTTTTTCTTCGAGCGGGTTTTATAACCTTTGGCAGGCATACCTTTTCTTGATCTGGGCAAGCCACCTGATGCACGGCCTTCGCCACCACCCATGGGGTGATCTACCGGGTTCATTACCACACCACGTACCCTGGGCCTTCTTCCGAGCCAGCGGCTGCGACCTGCTTTACCTGACATTTCAAGGCTGTGATCCATGTTGGACACGATGCCGATGGTAGCCTTGCATGTTTGCAGGATCATGCGGGTTTCGCCTGAGGGCAGCCTGATGATGGCAAATTTGCCATCGCGCGACATAAGCTGTGCATACGAGCCGGCGCTGCGGGCCATTTTTCCGCCCTGTCCGGGACGCAGTTCGATATTGTGAATCAGGGTACCGAAGGGAACCTCGCTCAGGTACAGCGAATTTCCTACGTCGGGCGAAGCGCCTTTTCCGGAAACCACGGTTTGTCCTACCTGTATCCCGTTTGGTGCAATGATGTACCTCTTTTCTCCATCAGCGTACACTACCAATGCGATGCGGGCGCTGCGGTTGGGGTCGTATTCGATGGTTTTTACTTCAGCAGGAACACCTTCCTTGTCACGCTTGAAGTCGATGATACGATATTTCTGCTTATGACCGCCACCCATATAACGCATGGTCATTTTGCCCTGGTTATTCCTACCACCGGATTTTTTCTGTGTTTCCAGCAAACTTCTTTCCGGTTTATTGGTAGTAATCTCATCAAACGCACTAATTATTTTAAAGCGCTGACTGGATGTTGTCGGTTTGAATTTTTTTAAAGCCATTTATTTTAAATATTGCTGTAAAAATCAATTGTTTCACCTTCGGCTACTGTGATGATAGCCTTTTTCCTTGCACTTGTTCTGCCACTGATCAGACCTGTTTTGGTGTACCTGGATTTATTCTTTCCCGAATACTTGATGGTATTTACTGAAACCACCTGCACACCGTACAGTTCCTCGACAGCCTGCTTGATCTGAATCTTGTTGGCATCCTTGTTCACAATAAAGCCGTATCTGTTCAGCTTTTCGCCAAGCTCAGTCATTTTCTCGGTAATAATCGGCTTGATTAAAATATTCATTTTACCTTCACTGTTTTGGATTTCTTACTAGCTCTTAATTTTTGAACATCTCATCGATATCTTTGAGCGAACTTTCTACCACCAGCAGGCGGTGTGCATTCAGGATATCGTAGGTGTTAATGCTTTTGGCATTCAGGTATTTTACTTCCCTGAGGTTTCTCGAGGCCAGGATGATGTTGTTGTCGGAACCTGACATCACAAGCAGAACCTTTTTACCTGACAGATCAAAGCTTTTCAAAATATCAACAAATGCCTTTGTTTTCGGCGCCTCAAAAGAGAAATCCTCGATAACGGTGATCTTCTCCTCGTTGGCCTTGTACGACAGAGCGGATTTGCGTGCCAGGCGCTTGAGCTTTTTGTTGAGTTTGAAGCTGTAGTCGCGGGGCTCGGGACCAAAGGTTCGTCCACCACCTCTGAAAATCGGGCTTTTGATATCGCCGGCGCGGGCAGTACCCGTACCTTTTTGGCGCTTCAGCTTGCGTGTACTTCCAGCTACTTCACCTCTTTCCTTTGTTTTATGCGTTCCCTGACGCTTATTGGCAAGGATCTGCTTTACATCGAGGTAAATGGCGTGATCGTTGGGCGTAATTCCATAAATGGAATCGTCGAGCGCCACGGTACGATCCGTTTTTTCTCCGTTGATTTTATAAACTGTTAACTCCATCTTTCCACAATTACATATGATCCACTAGGTCCTGGTACTGAACCTTTTACTACTAACAAATTCTTTTCCGGAACGATTTTCAACACCTGGAGGTTGATCATCTTCACGCGGCTGTTACCGGTTTGTCCGGCCATACGCATTCCTTTAAATACGCGTGAAGGCCAGGCTGAGGCACCCACGGAACCCGGGGCGCGGAGGCGGTTGTGCTGACCGTGTGTCTGATCGCCAACACCCGCAAAACCATGGCGTTTTACCACGCCCTGAAAGCCTTTACCTTTCGTAATACCTACCACATCGATAAACTCGCCTTCGATAAAGATGCTCACATCGAGGG
>JBKHBQ010000276.1:0-5075 GCA_046542305.1 Bacteroidales bacterium | reverse complement strand
ACGATCTTATGCGTTTTTTCTGAAGGCACCGGAAACATAAACCTGAATGCGCCCGGATCGGCTGGCCCTGTGTATGCCGACACAATCTTTTCGCCCACAGCCATATCGTACGTGCCCCAGTGTGGCTGGAAAAGGATATCGTCCTTATAACGCACGCTGCAATCGTGGAAACTGAACAGCAGGTTATGGCCTTTCCGTTGGATGATGTTATCCAGGTATCCGGCCACCCTTACCCCCGATTCGAAATCGATCACACATTCACGGCCCTCGATAATTCCCAGTTCTTCAAGCTCGTTGATGCTAAGTAGCTCCGGCGGGATGTCGGTGCCCCGGAATTTTCCGACAGGCGAACCAAATCCATCGGGATGTGCATCGATGCCATGGCTTTCGATTTGTTGATTCCTGAATGCCAGTTGGGTGGGTGAATCGGTGTTGAGATAAACCGGCAGCCCACAATCACCAATCATACTATTAAACGTGCCCGAAACCTGCAGCCCTGAACTGTATTGGCAGGTGGCTGTATTTTTCGATTCGATCGCTTTTTCTACACCATACAGCCCGCCGCGGCGAAGGGCCATGCGTTTGGCAAACTGCTCCAGTACGGAGGTGAGATGATCGAAGCTTTCCGTAACAAAAAGCTGGGGCTGCTGGGTGGTGATATCGAAATTGTAATTTACGGCATCAATGGAGTAGGGGATCTTTCTTACCTCATCTTTCAGACAGTTGTAGCTTTCGCCGATGGACGACAGCAATCCGGCGCCGTAAATTTTTGGCTTTTCCAGGTCACCGATCAGGCCGTATTCAACGGTCCACCAATGCAGGTTGCGGATCAGCGACATTTCGGAGGGCTCTCCCATGCTTCCTTCCAGAAAATCAAGGTGTTTTTCTGCTTTTGCAATATCCTCAGCTTTCGAATAGGGATCTGCCTTAAGTATGGAAAGATGCCGGATGGCTTCGTACTGTTCATAATCGCGTGCCGACGAAAATGCTTTCGAGCCGATCTCTCCGAATTTGCGCAGGTATTCGGCATAATCAGGATCGGCGATAATGGGTGCGTGACCGGCAGCCTCATGAATAATGTCAGGGGCGGGTGTATATTCGATCTGGTTGATGGGCCGGATATCGGCGGCGATCACCAGCACATTGTAAGCCTGAAATTCCATAAAGGCTGCCGGCGGGATAAATCCGTCCACCGCCACGGCAGCCCAGCCAATTTCTTTCAGGATGCGGTTCATGCCGTACATGTGCGGAATGCGGTCGATGCTGATGCCGGTCTTTTTCAAACCTTCAAGGTACGATCCGTGGGCTACTTTGCTCAGGTATTCCACATTCTGTCGCATCACGTACCGCCACACCGCGTGGTCCTGTGCGGTGTATTCGTTGTAAGGCTGATCAATCACCAGGCTCATCAGATGCTTGGGTAGCTTATCGAGTACTTTGTTCATTTCCATAAAGCAGACCTTTCTTGTTTGGATACTGAATCCAAATATAGAAGTTTGATTTCAGCCCGATGCCATGGCAATTTGTTTTTTAGAAAATTTTAACGAATTGATTTTTAGTAGTTTTGGGGTGAAGTAGTTGTAGGTGAGCTATTAGAAGACTATTGACATTTTTAAGAACGCAGGAATCAGAAATCGAAAATCGAAAATCGTTAATCGTTAATCTGAAATCAAAAAAAGCAAATAGTACCTCACCTGCGTTCATCCTGCTTCGCCAAACATCTGCGAGTTGGAGACGGCTGGTTGTTCAAAACAGCAGTGAATACTGCGAAAATAAAACAGCGAAGCGAATGCTTTGCCGAACGTCGGTATAATCATAAATCGAAAATCGAAAGTCGTTAATCCCTGCCTGCATGGCGCAGTCAGACAGGGTTAATCTGAAAACAAAAAAAGAACTTCCGTCAATTCATGATAAATTTTATCCCGACCCAATTTCCCTTACTTTTGCACGGATGGCCGGCAGAAAAGTTTTTGTATGCATCCCACTGATGGATGAACTGGAAAATGTTCCAGCGCTGATGGAATATTTAAGGCGACAGACCTTTCGGGATTTTGTAACGGTGATTTGCGTCAATCAGCCGGACAGTTGGTGGAATGATCCTGAGAAGCGCGATATCTGCAGGAGAAATCACGAAACGCTGAAAGTGCTTGAGACGGTGAATGACTTAAGTTTTCATGTAATCGACCGGAGTTCACCCGGAAAAGGCTGGAACGCCAAACACTTTGGGGTGGGCTGGGCCAGAAAAACCGCGATGGATAAAGCCGCTGCCATGGCGGTCGCTGATGACCTGATCGTCACGATGGATGGCGATACCGAATTCTCACCCGTGTACCTGGCCTCGCTGGCGGATGCGTTCCTGCATTTCCCTGAAGTAAAAGTATTATCAGTGCCATATTATCACCGCCTTACCGGCCACACGAATGCCGACCGTGCCATTCTGCGGTATGAGATCTACATGCGCACCTACGCTATCAACATGTTGCGGATTCAGAACCCGTATGCTTTTACGGCGCTTGGATCGGCCATTGCCTGCACGGCTGATGCATACCTGTGGATTGGAGGCATTACGCCACACAAGAGCGGCGAGGATTTTTATTTTGTTCAGAAGCTGAGGAAATCGTTTCCCGTGCTGATCGATCACCACGAGAAGGTTTATCCTGCGGCGCGCTTCTCCGACCGTGTTTTTTTCGGTACCGGCCCTGCCATGATTAAGGGTAATTCTGGCGACTGGTCGGGTTACCCGATCTATGATTCGCGTATCTTTGATGAAATAAAGGAGAGTTTTGATGCCTTCAGGTTGATTTACGACCATGAAACTGAAATTCCCATGTCGGAGTTTTTAAAGGAGAAATTTGGTGAGGGTTTCGGGCAGCCGCTTCGCGAAAACGTGACCAGCCGGGAAAAATTCGTTAAAGCCTGCCAGCATAAAATTGACGGACTGAGGATTTTGCAGTACCTGAAGTGGCGGCAACGGCAGCAAACTTCCAATGATGAGGAAAATCTCAGGGATTTTTTTAACAGATTTTTTCCGGAAGAAATTACTATAGTTGAGAATTTCAAATTTGGCGATGCTTCAGTTGAACAAATGGACGGCATCAGGAATTTTTTAATGAAAATGGAAGAACAATGGCAACAAACGATCAGGGTACTCCGGTGATGATCACCATACTCGGCCCCACTGCTACCGGGAAAACCAGGCTGGCTGCTGCCGCGGCCGCTGCTGTGGATGGGGAGGTGATCAGCGCCGATTCCAGGCAGGTGTACCGGGGAATGGATATCGGCACGGGCAAGGATTACCACGATTATGTGGTGGAGGGAAAAACGGTGCCCCATCACCTGGTAGATATCGCCGATCCGGGATACGAATACAATGTATTCGAATTTCAAAAGGATTTTCTGAAAGCCTTCGGCGACATTGTTTCGCGGGGCAAAATGCCGGTGCTTTGCGGCGGCACGGGAATGTATCTCGAAGCTGTCCTCTCGGGGTACAAACTGGTTGAAGTTCCTGAAAACCCGCAGTTGAGGGAGCGCCTCCACCAAAAAAGCATGCATGAACTGACTGAAATCCTGAAAAGCCTTCGGGAGGTTCATAACGTCACCGATTTCACCGACCGTGACCGCACCATCCGCGCCATCGAAATCGCCGAATACGAAAAATCCCACCCGCGGACTAAAGATGATTTTCCTGAAATCAACCACCGGATTTACGGAATTAGATTTGAGCGGCGGATTATCCGCGAACGCATTACCCTTCGGCTGAAACAGCGCCTGGAGGAAGGCATGATAGATGAGGTGAAACGATTGCTCGGTTTGGGTTTAAAACCCGAACAACTCACTTTTTACGGATTGGAGTACCGCTACCTCACGGATTACGTCACCGGAAAGATCAGCTACGAAGAAATGTTCCGCTTACTCAATACAGCCATTCATCAGTTTGCCAAACGCCAGATGACCTGGTTCAGAAGGATGGAAAAGAAAGGTTTTAAAATTCACTGGATCGACGGCAATCTGCCACTTGAACAAAAGCTGGAGTCTATTCTCAAATTACAGGGGTAACATATTCATGCCGCATATTTTCGCTTAATTTTGTTTTTCTGAAAATAAAAAAACCGATCATATGAAACTAAAAGACAAAGTTGCAATCATTACCGGCGCATCCAGCGGAATTGGCGAAGCAACAGCCAGAGCGCTGTCAGCCGAAGGCGCAAAAGTAGTGTTGGCAGCCCGCCGTGTCGACAAACTTGAAAAACTGAAAAGCGAACTGGAAGAAGCCGGTGGCGAAGCCCTGGTGGTGCAAACCGATGTTGTGAAACGCGATCAGGTGGATAAGCTCGGACAGGCTGCAGTCGGGCATTTCGGCAAAATAGATATCCTGATCAACAATGCAGGCCTGATGCCGCTTTCGTTTATGAAGAACCTGCACGTTGACGAGTGGGAGCGGATGGTTGACGTAAACCTGAAGGGCGCCATGTATGCCGTCGCCGCCGTGCTGCCCGATATGATGGAACGCAAAACCGGCGACATCGTCAATATTTCGTCCATCGCGGGGCGCAAACTGTTTCCGGGCGGTGCCGTATATTGCGCCACCAAATTCGGGATTTCCGCACTTTCAGAAGGTATGCGCATGGAGCTTTCAAAACCCTACAACATCCGCATCACGTCTGTAGAACCCGGCGCTGTGGCCACCGAGCTTACCCATACGTTCACCGATCAGGAACTTATCGATCAGTGGAACGACGGCCGCCGCGCTCACCTTGTGCCGCTGAATCCCGAGGATATTGCCCGAGCAATCCTGTTTGCCCTCACCCAGCCCGAAGGCGTCAGCGTGAATGAAATTTTGGTAATGCCGACTATGCAGGGACTTTAGGTTTACTCCGCCAGTGCTCAGCCCGCGGCTGGCAGTTCTTAGTCGGCAGTTTTTCTGTAGATACTCATCCTAAACAATTAACCCGAACAGCAAAAACAACAGACTCATTAAAAAAAAAGAAACCCGGCAGGTACCTGTTGGCACCATAGTCCCAGTTCCCGGAAGTTTTTAAATTTTCCCGGATGCTGATTATCATGGTGAGGAAGAA
>JBKHBQ010000275.1:0-5092 GCA_046542305.1 Bacteroidales bacterium | reverse complement strand
ATAACATAATTTTTGCTGATGTAGGTCAGATTTTTTATGATCCATGACAATTTATTTATTAACCAATGCCCCTGGTATTTTTTGTTATTCAGTGAGTTTTGAAATTAGTTTTGCTGTCAGGGTTTTTATTAAACCTGTGTTCTTTTTTCAGCATAGTGCCCTGCGCTTTAAAAGGCTTATTTTTGTTAAAGCAAATGTTTAGAGTTCAACAAAACGGGAAACTAAATTATTTTTAGAAATAAAGCCAAATATCGCCTTCTATGCACAGTTGCAGTTTATCTTTTAAGTAATCGATTTTTCTAACCAAAAAATGAAAATAATGAGATTTATAATTGGATTTTTAAGTTTGGTTTTTCTGGCATCCATCAACCTGAATGCTCAGGATGTGATTTCGGCCAGGGACTTTATGTCCGAGCTGAAAAGTAACAAAGACCTGGTGGTTGTAGATGCAGGTTCTGCCGACGACTACAGCAAGCGTCACGTACGCGGTGCGGTAAACATTCCGCATAAAACGCTTTACAAGGATGGCGATATCGAAGACCTCATCAAAGAACCCGATGAACTGGCAAAGATCTTCGGTGAAAAAGGCATCAGCAACACCACACCGGTTGTAATTTACGATGACGGTTCCAACAAATATTCGAGCCGTGTATACTGGATTCTGAAGCATGTAGGTGCCGGGAATGTCCGTATCCTGCATAAGGATATGGATAAAGAATGGCGTGCCGCCAGAGTTCCGCTTACTGCCGGGGCTACCGATCCGAAACCTGTAACTTTCACACCCAACGTGAATAAGTCGATCATCGCCACCATCGACGAGGTGAAGACCGGAATGAACGACGCCAATGTAGTCATCGTCGACGCACGCGCACCGGCTGAATATAACGGTACCTCCGAGAAGCGCAAGAGCAAGGGTCACATTAAGGGTGCCATCAACATCGAGTACAAGGAGTTTCTGAAGGAAAACGGCGATTTCAAATCGAAGGATGAAATTCTGGCCGTAGCCAAAAAGCACGGCCTCGATCCGGGCAAAAAAATAATTGCCTATTGTTTAACCAGCGTTCGTGCATGCCCGGTTTACGTGGCACTTACAGGAGTCGGATACGATAATGTGAAGGTGTACGACGGTGCTTACAACGAATGGGTTTCAAATCCATCGAATCCGCTTGAAAAATAGGGTTTAACTTTCTCATAATATCTAACAAGGCCGTATTGAATGATCAGTACGGCTTTTTTTCATGTAGTTTTGCAACTGATTTCAGGATATTCACAAAGATGGTCAGCGAAAAGGTTACAGGAATTATTCTGGCCGGCGGCAAAAGCCGGCGAATGGGCGCCGAAAAGGGACTGGTGAGGTTTCATGGGAGACCCTTGATCAGCTATGCCATCGAAGCTCTGATGCCTCATTGTGATGAAATCCTGATCAGCGCCAACAGTACCTCCTTTGATCATTTTGGTTTCCGCGTTATTCCCGACGAAATTCCCGGGTCAGGACCTATGGGTGGAATATGGTCCTGCTTAAAGCAAAGCAGCAATGAAGTGTGTGTGGTTCTTTCGTGCGATACGCCCCTGGTGGATCAGGCAGTGATTGATAAAATCCTCAGATTGAACGACGATTTCGATGTTGCGGTTCCATGGCACAGGAATGCGTTTTACGAACCTCTTTGCGCTGCTTACCATAAACGGTTGTTGCCGGTTTTCGGTGATTTTCTTGCAGAAGGAAATTTTAAAATCCCCGACCTGATCGAAAAGGTGAACAGCCGGACAATACCAACCGGTCCGGAGGGTGAATTGGATTCGGAGGTTTTTTACAATGTGAATTCCAGGAAGGATCTGCAAGTTTTGCAAAGCAAAAATCTGACAGGTCTCCGGGACTTGCCAGGTTTAAGCAGGAATAATACTCCGGAAGTATCCCCACAAATATGTCCTAATCTGCTGCTCATTGCCGGCACAGGCCGCAAGGTAGGCAAAACCACGCTGGCCTGCCGGCTCATCAAAAAGGTTTCAAAAGCGCATCAGGTGGTCGGAATTAAGGTTTCGCCGCACATGCACCGGCAGGCTGCCGGGCAAAAGGTGATTGCCGAAACAAAGGATTACCTTGTCATCGAGGAAACAAATCCTGATAACGGCAAGGACAGCTCGAGGATGTTAAGGGCGGGGGCGCGTCAGGTTTTTTACCTGCAAACCCGCGACCGCCATATTGCCGAACCTTTTGAAATTTTAATGAAACTGATTCCTGAAAGCCATCCTGTTGTCTGCGAATCGGGCGCATTGCTAAGCCATGCCCGGCCGGGATTGTTTCTGCTTGTTAAGCGCGAGGGGCAAACCGCTTTTAAGAAGGGTGTCGACCAATTGAGTTATAAAACCGACCATTGGGTGGTATTTGATGGAGAGGAATTTAATCCTTCCCCGGAGGAATTCATTTTTGATTCGGATTCGTGGAAAATAACCGGATGAATTGCGCCTGAGATCTTACACCTTTTAAAACAGGCTCATCTGCCCGTCTTCTTCATGATCTTCAGATTGGTGACGTTTTACATTGGGAAGCTTTTCTTCGGAAATCACAGCTTTCATGGTGCCGTTATCCCCGGGCTGCTCCTCGTCTGATGAAGGTTTCTCGTCTGATGAAGGTTTCTCATCTGTTAGGTTTTCATCTTCTGTATCATCAACATCTTCGCCGTTTTCATCCACATCAGCAAGTTCGGGTTCGTAAGGGAGGGGTTCAAGCCATGCCACTTTCTTGATGGCATAAGTCGACAAGCGCTTGCCCTTGGCTTTAATGCCTTTCACGGCGATGAATTCGTCGGCTTCGATGGTTTCGTTTTCCAGTTCCTTCTCGTTTTTCTTCGCATCGAAAATTACCTCGATCACCGGGCGGTAGTCCAGTGAAAAGCTGATCAGCCTCGAATCGGGATGTTCGTTGAGGAACGTGGTTTTCTTGTCGGTTTCCTCAATCTGGAAGCGTTTAAGGTACATCAGTCCGGTTTTGCCCTCATAATAGATCACGGTCATGATCTTGTCCGGATCGAATTTTTCCAGGTGAATAAGATCCTCGTCGAAATGTGTGGAAAGATCGAAGCCGGTGAGGCGGTATTCGCCCGACTGCATGATGGTCAGGATTCTGTCGTCACCCTTGAAAGCGCCGAGATGTTTCCCGCGTTCCTCGGTGCTGAGCCGTTTCACGCTTTCATCAAACCAGATGTCGATGGCGCCGAGCGTGGAAACACCCTCCTCCTTCTTCACGATCTTCTTCACCGTATACCTGGTAAGGGTATTGCCCTGCGAATTGCGGCCCTTGATGGCCAGCTCGCTGAAGTCGAAATCGAAATTGGTTTTTTTCAGCCTGGGCCTGGGTTTAAGCGAAATCCTCACCACTTCGGCTTCACCGTTTGGGTTGGCAGAAAAATACAGCACCTTGCTGCCTTCGTTGCCCTTGGTGAGGTGGTAATCTTTGTCGCGGGTTACGCCCTTCACCGCGAAACGCTTTACGTAAACCTTGCCGCCCCGGCCATCGCGATAGATCATGTTGTAGATGGTCCGTTCGTCGTTTCGCTTGAACACATCGATGTGGATGATGTTCTTGCCGACAAAAAATTTGTCCGAAACCCGCGTAACCATGCATGTGCCGTCTTCCCTGAACACGATGATATCGTCGATATCGGAACAATCACACACAAACTCATGTTTTCTCAGTCCGGTCCCGGCAAAACCTTCTTCGCGGTTCACGTAAAGTTTTTCGTTGGTGGCGGCCACCATGGTGGCTTCGATGGTGTCGAAACTGCGGATCTCGGTTTTCCGGTCCTTATCCTTCCCGTATTTTTTCCGGATTTGCTTGTAATAATTGATGGCGAAATCGATGAGGTGATCCAGGTGGTTTTGCACTTCCTCCAGCTCGGTTTCGATACCTTTAATGTGTTCATCGGCTTTAAAGGCGTTGAATTTCGAAATGCGCTTGATCTTGATTTCGGTGAGGCGAACGATGTCGTCCACCGTTATTTCGCGTTTGAAGAGTTTCCTATATGGATTCAGCCCCTTGTCGATGGTTTCGATCACGGCCTCCCAGGTTTCGCTTTCCTCGATATCGCGGTAGATGCGTTTTTCGATGAATATTTTTTCGAGTGAAGCAAAATGCCAGGCTTCTTCCAGTTCGGCCTTGCGGATTTCCAGTTCCTGTTTCAGCAGGTCAACGGTATTGTCGGCGGTTATTTTGAGGATTTCATCCACGCCTAAAAATTTTGGTTTTCCGTTGTAGATCACGCAGGAATTGGGTGAGATGGACATCTCGCAGTTGCTGAAAGCATAAAGCGCGTCGATGGTTTGATCGGGCGACACGCCGGGTGTGAGCTGTATCTGTATTTCTACCTTGTCGGAGGTGTTGTCGTCGATCTTTTTGATCTTGATCTTGCCCTTATCGTTGGCGGCCACAATGGATTCGATCAGGCTGGTGGTGGTGGTGCCGAAAGGGATTTCGGTGATGGTGAGCGTTTTTTTGTCGGTTTGCTGAATCTTCGCCCTCACCCTGATGCGTCCGCCGCGCAGGCCTTTATTGTATTTCGAGAAATCCGCCATTCCTCCGCCCGGAAAGTCGGGAAGAATTTCAAAGTCTTTTCCCTGAAGGTATCTGATGGAAGCCTCGATCAGTTCGTTGAAGTTATGCGGTACGATCTTCGAAGCCAGCCCCACGGCAATGCCTTCCACACCCTGCGCCAGCAACAACGGGAATTTAACCGGCAACGTAACCGGTTCCCTGTTCCTGCTGTCGTACGAATCTTTCCATTTCGTGGTTTTCGGATTGAAAGCTACCTCGAGGGCAAATTTCGAAAGCCGGGCCTCTATGTAACGGGGTGCTGCCGCGCTGTCGCCCGTAAGCACATTGCCCCAGTTTCCCTGGGTGTCGATCAGCAATTCCTTTTGACCGAGCTGTACAAGGGCATCGCCAATGGAAGCATCGCCGTGCGGATGGTATTTCATGGTTTGCCCGATGATGTTGGCCACCTTGTTGTAGCGGCCGTCGTCCATCTCGCGCATGGCGTGCAGGATGCGGCGCTGAACGGGCTTCAGGCCGTCGATAACATCCGGCACGGCCCTTTCC
>JBKHBQ010000019.1:0-25581 GCA_046542305.1 Bacteroidales bacterium | reverse complement strand
ATGGCCGGCATTTCGATACGGTGGAACTTTGGAATGAGCCTAATAATCTCAGTGAGTACGACTATATGCTCGATCGCAGCTGGGATATTTTCGTGAAAATGATCCGAATGGCATCCTATTGGGCCAAACAGCTCGGCAAAAAAACCGTCCTTGGCGGCATGAGCCCCATCGATCCGCAATGGCTGAAAATTATGGCCGGCAAAAACCTGCTCGAATTTATCGATGTGGTGGGAATTCATGGTTTTCCCAAGGTGTTCGAAGTATACTGGCGCGGCTGGGATGTTTATATTTCGGAAGTAAAAAACGTACTAAAGGAATCAGGCCTGGAGAAGGAACTGTGGATCACCGAAACCGGCTATTCTACCTGGCGATACGACGAGCGCAAACAGGTGGAAAGTTTTTTGCGCAGCCTTAATGCGGTAGTCGACAGGGTTTACTGGTATTCCCTGACTGACCTTCCGATGAAATATTCAACAGTGGACGGACCTTACAGCGATGAACGCGAATACCATTTCGGACTGTTAACCGAACAGGGAAACAAAAAATTGCTGTACAGGCTTTGGCAGAATGGCGGCGTGAAGAATGTCATCGAAAACAGGTGGATGATTTCGGATAATCACCAAAAGGATCATACCGGCAAATATGTCCTTATCACCGGCGGAGCGGGTTTTATAGGCACCAATGTAGCAAGCTACTTGATGGACAGGGGATTTAAGGTAATGATCTTCGACAACCTCTCCCGTCATAATGTGAAACATAACCTGGATTGGCTTAGAGAAAATTACAGCGATCACCTTCAGGTAAGAATTGCCGATGTGCGTGATGTACTCGCTGTTAAAGAGGCCGTGAAGGGCGCATCGCATATATTTCATCTTGCTGCTCAGGTGGCCGTGACCACCAGCCTCGAAAAACCCGCATTCGACTACGACGTCAACGTAAACGGTACCATGAACCTGCTGGAAACCATCAGGAAATCATCGCACCGGCCTTCGCTCATCTTTACATCGACAAATAAAGTGTATGGAGACTTATCCGACATCGCACTGCAAAAAAACAAAAGCCGCTATCTGCCGGATGATGAAAATATTAACAAGCTGGGCATCAGCGAAAAGCGCCGCCTCGATTTTCACAGTCCCTATGGCAGTTCCAAGGGCTCGGCCGATCAGTATGTGATCGATTATGCCAGATCGTTCGGGATGAGAAACGTGGTATTCCGCATGAGCTGCATTTACGGACCCCATCAGTTTGGCAACGAAGACCAGGGATGGGTGGCGCATTTTATGATCAATTCACTGAAAGGCAAAAAAATCAACCTCTATGGTGATGGCATGCAGGTACGCGACATCCTCTATGTGGAAGATCTCATCAATGCATTCATGCTTTCCTGGAAAAACATCGATTCCCTTAAAGGGGAAGCCTTTAATATCGGAGGAGGAACTGAAAATTCCGTGAGTTTGCTTGAGTTGATTAAATACCTCGAAGAGCTTGAACAACATGAAATTTCCGTCGATTTCAACGATTGGAGAAAAGGTGATCAGAAATACTACGTCACCGATACCTCCAAGCTGAAACGGATGACCGGCTGGATTCCCCAGACCGGCTACCGCCAGGGTGTCCGCCGGCTTTTGCAATGGCTCAGGGAAAACCACCCCGGATTGCCGGAAGTGAAACCTAACAAAGCAGGAGCTGAAATCATTTCAATTTGAAATATATGAAAGCAGCAATTATTCAATCACCCGGTCAGATCGAAGTCGCGGATGTTCCGGTACCGGAACCCAACGCCGATGAAGTACTGGTGAAACTCGACGGGTGTGGACTGTGTGTATCCAATCTACCGGTGTGGGAAGGACGGGAATGGTTTGAATACCCGATGGAACCCGGCGCACCCGGACATGAAGGTTATGGAACGGTAGCCAAAACAGGTGCCGCCGTAAAGGATTTTACAACCGGCGATAAAGTGGCTCTGATTTCCTACCATGCCTATGCTGAATACGATAAAGCCCCGGCAGGCAATGTGGTAAAGCTGCCTGATGAATTCGAAGGACGGCCTTTTCCCGGTGAACCTGCCGGATGTGCCGTGAACATCTTCAACAGATCCGACATTCAGCCCGGGCATACGGTGGTAGTGATCGGCACAGGTTACATCGGATGCCTGCTCATTCAGCTCATCAAAAGTACCGGCGCAAAAGTAATTGCCGTATCCCGCCGCAATTCCTCACTGGTTAATGCAGGAAGATCGGGCGCCGACGAGCTGGTGAAATTTGTGGGTGTGAACGAAACTGCCGGCCAGATAGGAAGGTTGTTCGACAATGGCATTATGCGGGTAGTGGAAGCTACCGGCGCACAAATGGCGATCGACCTGGCCACTGCAATTATTGCCGAGCGTGGAAGGATGATCATTGCCGGCTTCCACCAGGACGGGCCGAGAAGTATCAACCTGCAATCGTGGAACTGGAAGGGTATCGACGTAATCAACGCCCACGAACGCGATCCGCAGAAATACACCGACGGCCTTAAAATGGCCGTGGAAAAAACCAAAGAAGGAATCCTGCGCCCCCATGAGCTGATTTCACATCAATTCAACCTTGAGGACATCGGAAAGGCTTTCCAAATGTTGCACGAGCGCCCCGAAGGATTTCTGAAAGCTGTAATTGTCAATCCGTAATCAGCATATATGAAACAGGAAACGTTAAACATAGAAAACAAAACCATTCCCAGACTTGCATTTGTAGGTACCGGCTGGATCGGCATCAACAGGATGCAATGGCTGCTGGATGCCGGCTTATGCCAGGTGAGCTCAGTGATGGACATTTCGCGCGAAAATGCAGAAAAGGCAGCCGGCATGGCCGGCACCGCGGACATCAGCCGCACATTCGAAGAAGTTGTCGAAAGCCGTCCCGATGGCATCGTCATTGCCACCCCCAGCGCATTGCATGCACTCCAAAGCATCACGGCACTCGAACATGGCATCCCGGTGTTCTGCCAGAAACCTCTGGCACGCACCGCCGGGGAAAGCCGCCAGGTGATTGAGGCCGCACAACGAAACAACTGCCTGCTGGGCGTGGATATGTCATACCGCTTTACACACGGCATTCAGCAGGTTTTTCAGGCTGTTCAGCAAAAGCAGCTTGGGCACATTTTCGCCGCCGACCTGGTTTTTCACAATGCCTACGGCCCCGACAAGGATTGGTTTTACAATCCTGAACTGGCCGGCGGAGGTTGCCTGATCGACCTGGGTATTCATCTGTTGGATCTGGCAATGTGGATCATGGATTATCCCGAAATCAGCCATGTGCAATCCGGCTTGTTTTCAGGTGGACGCACAATTGCAAATCCCCAAAAGGAAAGCGAAGATTACGTTACTGCACAATTGATTACCGGAGATGGCAGCAGCATCAACTTAAGCTGTAGCTGGAACCTCCCGCTGGGCAAGGATGCGGAAATCAAAGCTGCATTCTACGGTGAACAGGCTTCGGCAATATTTACAAATACAGGAGGCTCGTTTTTCAATTTCGAAACGCGCCTGTGCCGCGGCACCCAATACGACATGCTCAGCCAGCCTCCTGACGACTGGGGAGGGCGCGCACTTGCCAGTTGGGCACGACGCCTGCAAACCGACAAAAGCTTTAACACTGAAATCCTGGATTATCTGAAGGTGGCCGCAGTAATCGACCGGATTTATGATTCCCCGTTAAAAAGGACACAATGAAAATACTAATGACAACCGACAACATCGGCGGCGTCTGGACATTTGCCGTAGATCTGGCCCGTGACCTGAAGAAAGCCGGAATAGAGGTGGTGCTCGCCATTATGGGTGAGCCGCTCACTGAAAAGCAGGTCCTGCAAATCGAAGGTATCGAATACCATTTCGGGAGGTTTAAACAGGAATGGATGCCCGATCCCTGGGATGACATCGAGGCGGCAGGAAAATGGCTGATGGGTCTGCAGGAGAAGATACGCCCCAATCTGGTCCACCTCAATGCCTACACATTCGGCAGGTATAGGTGGAAAGCGCCAGTGCTCATGACCATTCATTCGGATGTGCTGAGCTGGTGGCAGGCGGTAAAACATGAACCGGCACCGGCAGAATGGGACACCTACAGGAAAAAAGTGAAAACAGGCATTCAGGCTGCCCGTCATATTTCTGCCCCCAGCAACGCAATGATGCATGCCGCCGAAGAATACTACGGGCCGTTTTTACATCAAACCGTGATCTACAACGGACGCGACAGCGAAACCTTCTTTCCGGCACCGAAAGAAAAATTCATTTTCAGCATGGGCAGGCTGTGGGATGAAGCCAAAAACTGTAGATTGCTTCTCGAAGCAGCTCCCCGCATCGATTATCCTATTTATATTGCAGGCGACAACCGGGATGTGGATTCCGACACCGTTCCTTCCAACGTGCATTTCACCGGGCAGTTATCCACGGCCGAAATCGCGGTTTACCTTGCCGGGGCGGCTGTTTACGCTCTGCCCGTTAAGTACGAGCCTTTTGGCTATACCTTCGTGGAAGCCGCTTTTTCGGGTTGCGCACTGATTGGAGGTGATGTGGATTCCTTAAATGAGATCTGGGAGGAAGATATGACCTATGTCGATCCTGACGATGCTTCCGCACTGGCTTCAGCCGTCAATCAGCTGATGGCTGATGAGGAAGCTCTTCATGCCTTTGCTTCCAATGCATTCAAGCGTGCCCATGCCCGCTACCGCATCGAAAGAATGGCCGGTTACTATGCAGTACTCTATCGCAACATGCTGAACATGCCTGCTGATAATATCCCGAATAGAAATCTTAACTTTAAAACTGTATGAAAATATATCTTTTTTATCATTCGATTATTTCCGACTGGAACCATGGCAATGCTCATTTCCTCAGAGGCATTGTACGGTCGCTTCTCAAACAGAATCACGAAGTGATCGTGTATGAGCCATCCAATGGTTGGAGCCTCAATCAACTGATGAAGGAACGAAGCTTCAGGGTGATCAGTGATTTCGGAAGGGATTTTCCGGAGCTGACGCCGCGTTTTTATAATATCGATTATTTCACGCCCGAAAAGCAACTGAGTGATGCAGATGTGGTGATCGTTCACGAATGGAATTCACCAAAGCTTGTAAAAAACATCGGCGACTACCGGGCGGTGAACGACCATTTTTCACTTTTCTTCCACGACACGCACCACCGCTCAGTTACCAATCCTCAGGCCATGGCCAGGTACGATCTGAAAAACTATGACGGCGTGCTGGCCTTTGGCGAAGTGATCAGCAATATATACAAATCCAATCAATGGTCGCGCCGGGTATTCACCTGGCATGAAGCCGCTGATGTGAGCTGCTTTTATCCGAGGAAAAGCACGAAGCCGTGGCAGGGCGACCTGGTGTGGATTGGCAACTGGGGCGACAATGAACGTACCGAAGAACTGCGCGAGTTTATCATCGAGCCGGTAAAGGAACTCAACCTCAAAGCAGTGTTTTATGGTGTGCAATATCCTGAAAATGCAGTGCGGATGCTCGAAAAGAACGGCATTGAATACCGGGGATGGCTTCCCAACCGGAAAGTTCCCGAGGTATTTTCCAGGTTCCGTTTAACCGTACACGTTCCGCGGAGGCCCTATGTTAAGAATCTGCCCGGTATTCCTACCATCCGGCCCTTCGAAGCGCTGGCTTCAGGCATCCCCCTGGCATGTTCATGGTGGGAGGATTCGGAAAACCTGTTCACCCCAGGCAAGGATTACCTGGTGGCCCGGAATGGCGAAGAAATGAAATCCAACATCAACCGCATCCTCAATGACAAGCAGTTCCGAAAAGAACTGATCCACAACGGGCAACAGGCCATACGCAACCGGCATAGCTGCGATCACCGGGTGACGCAGTTGCTGGATATCATCAACCAGGTAAAAAAGAAAAAAACAGCAGCATAATCCAAAATAAAAAACAACTATGATTCAGAAAAAAAAACCTAAAATCGCATTCTTCGGCTCCAGCCTGACTTCGGCATACTGGAATGGAGCAGCAACCTATTATCGGGGGATCATCAAATACCTCCACCGGCTGGGCTATCACATCACCTTTTACGAACCCGATGCCTTCGATCGACAGAAACACCGCGATCTGCCCGATCCGCCGTGGGCCACTTCGGTAGTTTATGCCAACGACCCCAATGCTGTGGAAGATGCGGTGGACCAGGCACGCGAAGCCGATATCCTGATCAAGGCCAGCGGCGTGGGCGTGTTCGACGATTTTTTGGAAGCCGCCCTGCTCAGGGTAAGAAAACCGCATCAGAAAACCATTTTCTGGGATGTGGATGCACCGGCAACACTCGACGGCGTATTCAACAACCCTGACTCACTGTTCAGGGATTTGATCCCGGAGTACGATTGTATCCTCACCTATGGCGGAGGCCCGCGCGTGGTGGAAGCTTACCACTCGCTCGGCGCACGGGAATGTATTCCGGTTTATAACGCCCTCGACCCCGAAACGCATTATCCGGTGCCGCCGGAAGATAAATTCCGCTGCGATATGGCTTTCCTCGGAAACCGCCTCCCCGACCGCGAAGAACGTGTGATGGAATTTTTTGTGCAGGTGGCCGCAGAAATGCCCAACCGGTCTTTCCTGCTCGGAGGCAGCGGATGGGACAAGGTGAAACTCCCCGAAAACATCCGCTACACAGGCCATGTATATACCCATCAGCACAATGCCTTTAACACATCCCCAGGGGTGGTGCTTAATATCAGCAGGCAAAGCATGGCCAGCTATGGTTTTTCGCCGGCTACCCGCGTATTTGAAGCCGCAGGCGCAGGGGCCTGCATCATCACAGATTTCTGGGAAGGGATTGATGCATTTTTTGAGCCGGAAAAAGAAATATGGGTAGCCTCGGATGGCAGGGATGTGAAAAATTTACTGGAAAAGCTCGACACGCAACAGATACGCAGTACAGGTAAGGCCGCACTGGCGAAGGTACTCGAAAAACATACCTACCGAAACCGGGCAAAACTGCTCAGCAGCATCCTTACCGGAATGGGCGAAACTACGAATCACAGCATGTTGAAACCCAAAAGCTACGGAATATGAAGATTGTTATTATTGGATTATCGATCACATCGTCGTGGGGAAACGGCCATGCCACCACCTTCAGGAGCCTTGTAAAAGGCCTCCACCGGCGTGGACACCAGGTGGACTTTCTGGAAAGGGATGTGCCGTGGTATGCCAGTCAGCGCGATATGAAATCCGCCGGTTATTGCAATATTTTCCTGTATCAGTCACTTGAGCAACTTAAATCAGAATTCAGAGAAAAAGTGGCTGAAGCCGACCTGGTGGTGGTAGGATCGTATGTCCCCGAAGGCGTTGAAGTAGGAAAATGGGTCACCGATACTGCCGGAGGTATCACCGCATTTTACGACATCGATACCCCGGTCACCATGACAAAACTCGACAATAAGGATTACGAGTACCTGCATCCCGACCTGATCCCGCATTATGACCTTTACCTGACCTTTGCCGGCGGTGAAGTGCCCGACATTTTTATGAGCAAATACGGTTCGCCGCATAGTGAGCCGCTTTACTGCTCGGTGGATCCCGATCTTTATTACCCCGAAGATCTGCCCCTGAAGTGGGATTTGGGCTACCTGGGCACATACAGCCCCGATCGTCAGCCGCCGCTCGACGATCTGCTCACCCGTGCAGCCGCAGGATGGCCAATGGGCAGGTTTGTGGTGGCGGGTCCCGGATATCCTGACAGCATCATCTGGCCACAAAACGTAGAAAGGATAGACCACCTTTCGCCACCGGCTCACCGCGAGTTTTACAACCGCCAGCGCTTCACCCTCAACATCACCCGCAAGGATATGATCCAAGCGGGATACTCACCAAGCGTCCGGCTGTTTGAAGCCGCGGCATGTGGCACCCCCATCATCAGCGACTACTGGGAAGGACTCGACAGTTTTTTTAAAATCGGACACGAAATACTGATCTCTGCAACTCCGGTGGACACCCTGCACTACCTGAAGGATTTTACCTCGGCACAGCGCAGCGAACTCGCTGAAAAAGCAAGAAAAAAAGTGCTCGAGTTGCATACCGGCGAACACCGTGCGCTGGAAATAGAACGGTATGTATCGAAACTCGCAGCGGATACGGTTAGGTAACAGATGACAGTTCAAGGATAAAACGGAAAGGATTACGCATGGCGCAAAGGGAGAAGATGCAAAAGCAGATCGAAGGGATGAAGCCGTGGTTTCACAACATTCACCTGCCCGACGGCTCGCAAACTGCGCCCGCACACAACCTGGGTGATTTTCCGGCGTATAAATGGGAAGAGATCAAACATTTGATCCCTGAGGATTTGAGTGGAAAAACCGTGCTGGATATCGGCTGCAATGCCGGCTTTTATTCCATTGAAATGGCACGGCGCAATGCACATGTCACCGCCATCGACATCGACGACCATTACCTGAAGCAGGCCCGATGGGTGGCCGCGCAATTCGGCCTGCAGAAGCAGATCACCTTTCACCGGATGCAGGTATACGATCTTGCCAAAACCGACTGGCAATTCGACATTGTGCTTTTTCTGGGTGTATTTTATCACCTGCGCTATCCGCTTCTGGCCATGGATATCCTTTCGGAAAAAATCGGAACGCACCTGGTTTTCCAGTCGCTGAGCCTGTTGCAAAAAAAAGAACATGCCTCCATTTCCGACTTCAGCTTCAACAAACGCCGGCTGCTGGAGTCGCACGGCTGGCCGTCGATGGCATTTATCGAACAAAGCTTTTCAGGCGATCCCACCAACTGGTGGGTGCCCAATGCGGCAGCCATCAAGGCTATCTGCAGATCCTGCGGACTGGAATTTATCGAAAAGGCAGGAAAGGAAACATATTTCTTCGAGCGCATGCAGGAGCGAATACCGGTGGCGCAAAGCTGGAACAGATCCGAATACCTGTCGGCTATCGGCTGCGACTGGTCGAATGAGGTCGCAAAAAAAACCGCGCAAAAAAAATAACCCTTATTTCGATTTCCGCCAGAATTGCGGCAGCCGCGGGCCTGTCCTGATATTGGTAACATTCGAATAAAAGCCGTGGCTGACACTCCTCACTTCTTCGATGGTATAAAACGCATTGGGATTGAACCTGTTGATGATCCCGATGAGTTTCCTGCTCTTTTTTCGAGGAATGATAGTGAAGATCACCTGCACCGGCCCACGGCTTCCGGTAGCCTCAACGATGGTGAGCCCGTAGTTCATTTCTTTCAGATAATCAACGAGCAGGGAAGTATCTTTTTTTGGAATGATCCGCACCACTACATTTCCCAGCGAAATCCGCTCCTCGAGCATGATCCCCACATAATTGCCGGCGGCAAATCCGGCGCCGTAAGCTACATAGTACAGGGCGTTGTCGAGTTGCTTAAAGATCTGCCCCACGGCGATCAGCCAGATGATCACCTCGAAGAATCCAAGCAACGGCGCATAATACTTGTATCCCTTCGAAACAAAGATCAGGCGCATGGTGCCGATACTCTGATCGGCAATTCGCGACAGAAAAATAAGCAACGGGAGAATGACCCAGGTAAAAATTGGCGAATCGACGGCAAGAAAATCCAGGCTCATCATAATGGCGGTATTATTCGGTTCCGGCCGGTAAATGAGGCCGCTTAGTTTTTGAGATCATGGTTTTTCACATGCAGTCCGCACTCTTTGCTCACCGGATTTTCCCACCACCAGCGGCCGGCTCTTACATCTTCGCCGGGACCCACGGCACGTGTGCACGGCTGGCATCCTATGCTGGGGAATCCCTTGTCGTGAAGCCGGTTGTAAGGTATGTTCCGTTCCCGGATGTAATCCCATATCTGCTCCTCACCCCACTCGAGCAACGGATTGATCTTGATAAGGCCGTAGCTTTCGTCCCATTCCACCTTCTGCACATTCTGCCGTGTAACCGACTGCCCGCGGCGCAGCCCGCTGATCCATACATCCATCCCTTCGAGTGCCCGCCGCAAAGGAACAATCTTACGGACAAAACAGCATTGCTTCCGGTTTTCGATGCTTTCGTAAAAGAGGTTCACCCCCTTTTTCTTTACCATCTTTTCAACCTGCTCCCTGTCGGGAAAAAGAATTTCGATGGATATGCCGTAGCGTGCATTGGTACGTTCGATTACATCATAGGTTTCGGGAAACATCCTTCCGGTATCGAGTGTGAATATTCTGGCTTGCGGATCAATCCTGACAATCATTTCGGTAAGCACCTGATCTTCGGCGCCCATGCTCGACGAAAAGGCAATCTTTCCTTTGTAGGATTTCAGGAAATAATCAAGCATTTCATGCGGTTTAGCATTTTCGAAACGCTCGTTAAGCGATGCGATTTCTGCTTGTGACTTATTGTTCATATCATTTAAAAAACGACCGCAAAGTTAAAAAATTATCACTTCCATACCGGAAGGCATTTCCCGGACCTTCAATTAAAGCATGTTGCCGAATTTCAGTCCGAAGTAGATGGTTCGCGGAAGCATCGGCCCGTAAATATAGCCGGGATCACGATCGATTCCGCGGTCGAAATCATCCTGATATGAATTGAAAATATTCTTTATCCCGGCGTAAACCTGCAGATTGGTGTTACTCAGCTTAATGTCGTACCTGAGCTTTAACCCCAGATCGACAAAGCGATCTGTTTCGCGCAGTTCACCTTCTTCAGGATCGGGTATCTGCATGCCAAAATAAGGCACCAGCATTTTTCCGGTGTAATTTCCTGTAGCCGCAATTCCAAGCTTCGACAAAGCTTGCCAGTCGAAGGTAAAATAACCGTAGTCGTTAGGTGTACGGAAAAATCGGCGTTCATCGAACTCCTGCGGTTCTTCGTATTTGCTGCTTTGCACCGTAAAGCCACCCTTCAGGTTGATTTTGGGTGATGGCACCACATTCAGCTCCAGGTTAATCCCTGTCACCAGCGCCCCTTCATCGGCATTCACACGCGTATAAACCACTGTACCGTCCTCATCGGGTGTGCTGTATTCGTTGGCAAACGGATCGGTAAGACGGGTGTAGAAACCTTCCATCAACAGACCGACATAGGTTGTTCCCAATTGCCTGTTGAAATCGAGTGACGCCATGTAGCTGTGGCTGGTTTCCTGTTTCAGGTCGGGAGCATTGCGGTGGATCACCTGTCGCGATCCGGAGGTTTCGATGTGAAGATCTTCGTCGAAGATCTGAGGGGCACGGTATCCCTGCGAATAACTCAGGCGTGCCTGCAGATACGGTTTCAGGTCATATTTCATGGTCAGCCTCGGGCTGAAAACGTCTCCGGTTTTATCAGATAGCGATTCCCGGTCTTTCACGATATAGTGATCATAGCGGGCACCCGCGGATATTTTCAATCTCTGCAGGTTAATCTCATATTGAAAAAACGCGCCGCTGGTATTTGTCATCTGATCGGCCACGAGTACATTGGGCCTGTGCGGAATGATGATGCTGCTGTCGGAAAAATCGATCACCGCATTATCGATGGCGGGATAGCCCAGCTTTTTATCTTTCAGCCAGGCTCCCTGATTTTCGATTCCTGCGACAATACTGGATTTATCAAGGTTGTAGGTGTATTGTGCACCTGTTACATAGGAAAGATCTGTGGTTTTGCCGTAGTCACTCAGCGATTGTTCGGCGCCGTAATACGAATCACGATCAACATTCTGAGCCGAGGCATACAGCGACAAGCGGTCGGTCTCCCTGATGTATTGTTCGAAACTCAGCGCAGCCGTAGTAATGTTATGATCCACAGCCTCGGTAATATTCGATTCGTGCATGGGATAGTCGTGGCGGTCGCCGCCGCGGCGGTTTTCCTTGATATTGAAGAAATCAAGCGAGATTTTGCTCCGTGTTCCAAAACGGTGGTACATTCTGCTGCCGATAGTGGTATTTTTCATCGAAGATATCTCGGAAAAGCCGTCATCATTTGCATCGTAAGGATCGCGGTTGCGGTAAAAACCATAAATGGCCATTCCACTCTTATGATCCTCGGTAACCAGGGAAGAATTGAATTTTACGTTCAGATCACCCGACGGACCGCCTGCCTGATTGGTTCCTGCCCCGATCGATCCGGCATTTACCCCGAATTCCCAGGAATTGCTGATGGGATCTTTCAGGATAAGGTTGATGGTACCGGCAATGGCATTGCTGCCGTACAGAGCTGATCCGCCGCCGCGCACCACCTCGATGCGTTCGATCATATTCGAGGGGATCAGCTCCAGGCCATACACCCCGGCCAGTCCGCTAAAGATAGGCCGGCTATTGATCAACACCTGTGAATAGGGTCCTTCCATGCCGTTCATCCGCACCTGCGAAAACCCGCAATTCTGGCAATTGTTTTCCATCCGGAGGCCAGGGCAGAAATTCAATCCGTCGCTCAGTGTCAGCGATTCGGTGGTGGCAAACATCTTTGCCGTCAGCGTATTTACGATGGTAGACGCATTGGCGCGGTTGGTTTCATTACGGTCGGAAGTGATCACCACCTCTTCCAGGCCCAGCGCATCCGATTGCAGCGTAAAATTTACTTCTTTTGATTCGCGTGGCGACAGTACTACTTCCACCTGTTGGGGTTTATAGCCGAGCGACTGGGCTTTCACGACAAACATACCGTCGGCAAGTCCCATCAGCCTGAAATGCCCTCCGGCATCCGTGGTCGTGCCAAGGGTAGTCCCTGTAATGCTGACCGTGGCAAACGGGATATGCTCCCCGTTGCCATCGAGAATATGTCCGTAAATAGTGGCTTCCCTATTGGCCTGCTGTGCGAACAACTGAACAGATAAGGCAAAGGAAATTATAACGAGAAGAACATTAAATCTTTTCATATTAGTAAGTTGTGTTAAAGTGTAAAGAGATAACTAAAATAATTCACCCGTTAACAAAGGGTGTAATTGCAGTAAAAATGTATAGAGAGAAAACTTTAAAAGGCAGGAGGTGCACGGCCGAGAATCTTGATAAGCCGTTCTGCGGAATGAAAAGTTATTTGCCGCTCGATCCTGGCAATTACATGAAAATGTAAAACCACAACCACACCGGTACAAAAAGCGGCAATAATGATCCCGATGCTGCCGAAAAACTGGAATTCAACTTGTGTATGACTGTGCGACTCGTGTGGTGTTCCCTGGTCGGCAGACCGTTTGAAAGGGTGCGCATGGGTTACAACACTTCCATCGGGCAGGCGGTGGGTATGCATAAACATGGCCTGGTTCAGGGTGATCATCAGAATGTTGATGATCATCCAGAAGGAAAACATGCGAAAAAGCCGGCCATATGTATGCTTTGAAATCATGGCGGCAAAACTAAATCAAAAAATTAATGTTTTTTAACTTTTACGTTCTAAATTAGGTCTAAATAAGAATTAGATATCCGAATAACTGTTAACCGGCTGATTTGCTGTGATAATAGGCAAAAGCCATATTTATCTCATCCCAGTCCGAAGCATCTCCAAGGATCTCCCGAAGGTCGGTCTTGGTGTATTCGGGGTTTTTTTCCAGAAGACCGAGCACCTTTTGGAGTTTTTCCATGCTGATGAGATCATGAACATCCAGCAGGCCTTCCTGCACGCCCCAGGCCAGGTGCGAAATAATGGTGCCTCTGGCAAGCTTCCGAATGTCGGCGATCTCATCCGGGGTCTTTCCCTGCCGGTACATGCCAATGCTTTCGCGCTGTGAATCGCCGCGCCGCTTTTTTGGTTTTTCCGATGAAGTCGATTCCTCCTCCGGGGTATTTTCCTGGCTGCTCAAATCCACGTCTTCTCCCGTAACTTCGGCCACCAGATTCAGAATGGTCTGGCCATATTGTTTGATCTTGCGTTTGCCAAGGCCCTTGATGCTTTTAAGATCCGCGATTGTTTTCGGCTGAAAAGCAGCGATGCCGATGATGGCTTTTTGATGCAGCACCATGTAATGCGGAATACCTTCTTCGGTGGCGATATCGTGGCGCCATTCCTTCAGGGCTTTGAAAAGGGCCGTGTCGGCATCCGTTTCATCCGGCTCAGGCAATTTTTCAACGGTTGTTTTCACGCCTGTTTCTTCAATACCGGCTTTTGCCCTGGCTTCGAGCAGCCGTTTCACGTCGAACCCGGTTTTGCACGATTCCAGTGCGGCATGGGCAACCAGGCAGTCGCGGTTTAGGTTTTCAAGGCTGTCTTTCAAGAGTTTTCTCACGGTTTTGTTGTCGGTTTCCACGATGATCTTCGCCAGGTTTTCGATAACCCCGTCAGCCATCTTTTCTGAAAAATATGCAGCGGCTTTTTTTATCCGCTCCTGCAGCGTGTTGTTTTCAGCAACCGGAGAACCATCGGCCTGCCTGATCAGATAGTCGATCTGTTTTTTGAACTTGTCCGCTACCTCTGTCAGTTCGGTTCGGAGGACGCCATCTATTTCGGCGGTAATTTTCTCCGGCTCCGCGGTGAGGCTTCCGGCATTTTCGCGGATGATCTTTCTGCAATAGCCCAGCCTGCCCTGCAGCGAAGAAAAATCGAACACTTCGTACAACAGTTGCTGCTGATATCGGCGGCGGCTCTCGGAAAGTTGCGACTGATCGGGGTGGTTTTCGCGCAGGTGGCGGTTGAATTCGTGTACAATCTGATCGCTGTGTATGGCCGCAGGGCTGATCCGGCTGCTCAGCACCAGGCCTTCGAGGGTGCGACAGCGGCTCAGCGCCACGTACACCTGCCCGAAGGCGAAAGCCGCTGCGGCATCGATAATGGCACGATCGAAGGTAAGACCCTGGCTTTTGTGTATGGTAATGGCCCAGGCAAGCTTCAGGGGAATCTGAGTGAATGTACCGCACACCTCTTCCATGATTTCCCTGGTCGATTCATCAATCGAATATCTGGTGTTCTGCCATTCTACCGGAACCACCTCGATGGGATGGTCATCGCCTTCGCATGTCACGCTTAGCACTCCGTCATCAGTCGATTCGATCACACCGATCTTGCCATTGAAATAGCGCTTTCCCGGCGAGGGGTCGTTTTTCACAAACATCACCTGCGCCCCCACCTTCAGGTGAAGCTCCAAATCGGTGGGATAGCTGTATTCGGGGAAATCATTTTGAATGGTTGCCGTAAAAACCAGCTCCTCACCGGGCAGTTCGTTCAGTTTTCGGAAGTTGATGTTTGCCGATTGATAATTGTGGGTGGTAAGTGTGATATAACCTTCGGATTGACTGCCCGTGAAATCCGGGCGGTATCTGGAATTCAGTTCGTTCAGCACGGTGTCGTCCAGTTGATTGTCGCGCACCTTGTTGAGCAGTCCGATAAACTTTTCATCCTGCTGCCTGAAAACCTCCTGCAATTCAATGCTCACGTAGTCAGTTTGCCTCAGCGCAATGCTGCTGAAGAAGTAGGCCGAATTGTAAAAACCGCGCAGCATGTTCCACTCGAATTCCTTTACCACCGGAGAAAGCTGCTGCAGGTCGCCGATCATCAATAGCTGTACGCCCCCAAACGGCTGCCGTGCATCGCGAAACCGCCGCAGCACATCGTCGATGGCATCCAGCAGATCGGCACGTACCATACTCACCTCATCGATCACCAGCAGATCGAGCGAACGGATGATTTTGATCTTGTTTTTATTGAATCTTTTGATTTCCTGCTGAGCGGGGCGGTTGCCGCTGTTTGACGAATCGTACCGCCAGGGGATCTGCGGCCCGAAGCCGATCTGAAAAAACGAATGGATGGTAACGCCGCCGGCATTGATGGCTGCCACACCCGTAGGCGCCACTACGATCATCCGCTTGGGCGATACTTCCCTGAGCTTGTGCAGGAAGGTGGTTTTGCCGGTTCCGGCTTTACCCGTGAGAAAAACATTCCGGTTGGTGTGCTGCACAAAATCAAAAGCCAGTTCCAGGAGAGGATTGGTATTAAATTCCATATACTTTGATCGTGAAAATGATTTTGAATGCTCAAAGTTAATAAAGGAATGCTAAAAACAGCCCGATTTGGGAAGATAATCATACGATGGAGGTGAACAGAAATAATTCTTCGCTCAGGTTTTCAACCGTTGAGGCTCGGGACACCATAATCTATCTCTCACATTATCTCATTGTCGTTATCCATTATCACCCTATTACATTATCACCCTATCCCATAATCTCCTTGTCGCATTTCCCCCTGTCACATTATCGCCCTATCCCATTATCTCCTTGTCGCATTATCGCCTTGTCGCATTATCGTCCTGCCCCACAATCACCCTGTCGCATTATCTCCTTGTCGCATTATCGCCCTATCCCATTATCACCGCGTCGTTCATTTTTTATATTTTCGCCTAAATTTTTTTATTGATGATTAAACTTCTGACCATTGTAGGGGCGCGCCCACAGATTATAAAGGCGGCGGCGCTGAGCCGGGCTATCAGCAACAGCTTCAGCGGCACGATCGGGGAAAAGATCCTGCACACCGGGCAGCACTACGACAAAAACATGTCGCAGGTATTTTTCGAGGAGCTGAACATCCCGCGTCCGGATTACAATCTCGAAGTCGGTTCTGCCTCGCACGGTGTACAAACTGCCCGCATGATTGCCGGCATCGAAGAAAAACTGCTGGAACTTCAGGTGGATTTCCTGATCCTTTACGGCGACACCAATTCCACGCTGGCCGGCGCCATTGCCGCCTCCAAACTGCAGGTGCCGGTGGTGCACATCGAAGCGGGGCTGCGCTCGTTCAATAAAAGCATGCCCGAGGAAATTAACCGCATCATGTGCGATCATGTGTCGAGCCTGTTGTTTTCGCCCACCAAAACGGGCATCCGCAACCTGGTGAACGAAGGATTCCGCGAAAACAACAAGCCGCCCTTCACGATGGATCATCCGGGGTTGTTCCACTGCGGTGATGTGATGTACGACAACAGCCTGCATTTTGCCCAAATCGCCGATGAGAAGTCGTCAGTGCTCGAAAAATTCGGCGTGGAACCCGGCGGTTATGTGCTGGGCACCATCCACCGCAACAACAACACCGACGACCCCAAAAGGCTGACGGCCATCTTCGAATCGCTCCACCGCATCAGCCGCAATCACCACATCGACATTGTGCTGCCGCTGCATCCGCGCACCTCAAAAATGATGAAGCAAAACCTGGATGCAAAATTGCTTAAAAAGCTCACGGAAAACCCGTACATGAAAACCGGCGATCCGGTTTCCTTCCTCGACATCATCCGCCTCGAAAAACATGCCCGCATGGTGATTACCGATTCGGGCGGCGTGCAGAAGGAAGCATATTTTTTTAAAAAACCATGCATTATCCTGAGGCCCCAGACAGAATGGGTGGAACTGGTAAGCAACGGCACGGCCATTGTCGCAGACGCCGAACGGGCAAGGATCACCGGCGCATTCGAGTATTTCACGGAAAAAACAGAACTGGAATACCCGCCTGTTTTTGGCGACGGACATGCAGCCGAATTTATCTGTAAGCAGATCATTAAAGCAAAAGATAATTAAATGAGAATACTTTACCTGGCTTTCGCGGCATGACACACAGGTGTGATATGCCTTAAAATGTCGGTAACAAAAGCTGAAAAGTGGAATTTCAAATCAATGAAACAGGGAACTTTGTAGAAGCATCGGCTTCGATACCTTATTTTTGTAGTTTTTACTACACTTTACAGAGTGAATATTGCAGAAATTTATCAGTGAAGCAAACCTGCCTCGCCTGCTGCTCAGCAAGACGGGTTGCCGATCGGTTTTTAAGTTTTATCAGCCATGGGTCCAGCCTCGTCTGCTCTGCTGTCGTGGCAGAAAATCTGGCGGGAGTTTCGCCGAAGGTGGTGGTATAAACAGCTAAAAATTAACATATCCAAACAAAAAGAAGCATGATGAAGGTAATTGTTCTGGGTGCCGGACTGGTTGGCGCCCCCATGGTATTCGACCTGGCTTCGGCCGGCGAATTTGACGTTACGGTGGCGGATGTCAGCCCCGAAAACCTGAAGAAATTCGAAGGTCACGACCGCATACGCACCATCCGGCAGGACCTTTCCAAACCGGAAGATGTTAAAAGCCTGGTGACGGATTTCGACATGGTGCTGAGCGCCGTGCCCGGATTTATGGGATTTAAAACCCTGAAAGCCATCATTGAAGCAGGCAAGAACGTGATCGACATCGCCTTTTTCCCCGAGGACCTGTTCGAACTCGATGAACTGGCCCGCCTCAACGGCGTGATTGCCATCTCCGACATCGGCGTTGCGCCGGGCATGAGCAACGTGCTGATCGGATATGCACATCACCAGCTCGACAAAACCACCCGCGCGGTAACCTACGTGGGCGGTCTGCCCAGGGAGCGCGTGTGGCCATACGAGTACAAGGCCGTATTCTCCCCCATCGACGTAATTGAGGAATACACCCGCCCGGCCCGCTACATCGAAAACGGGAAGATGGTGGTAAAACCCGCCCTCTCCGATCCCGAGCTGCTCAACTTCCCCGGCATCGGCACACTGGAAGCCTTCAACAGCGACGGGCTGCGCTCGCTGGCCGAAACCATCGACTGCCCCAATATGATCGAAAAAACCCTCCGCTACAAGGGCCATATCGAAAAAATGGCCGTCCTGCGTGAAACCGGCTTTTTCAGCAAGGAGCCCATCAACATCAACGGCGTGATGATCAGTCCGCTGGATTTCACCAGCCGCATCCTGTTTCCCAAGTGGAAACTGGAGGAGGGCGAAGAAGACATCACCGTGATGCGCGTAATAATAGAAGGCCATAAAGACGGGAAAGCCCTCCGCTACACCTATGACCTGTTCGACCAATACGATCCTGATACCAAGGTGCATTCGATGGCCCGCACCACCGGCTACACTGCAACCATGGCGCTACGCATGGTGGCACAAGGCCTGTACACCCGCAAGGGCGTTTCGGCGCCCGAATTTATCGGGAAGAAAAAAGAATGTGTGGAATTTCTGCTCAAAGGCCTGGCCGACCGGGGTGTAATATACCGCGAAACGATCGAATAATGATTGCCCGGAGCACGTCAGGGCGCCATCGGAAACCGTACCCACGACCTTTCGGCTACATTTTGTGAAATAATTAAGCTATTGCCTGCACGTGCTCAAACCGGTAAGGCAGGCAGCCATCATCCATAATAATCTGTATTTAAAACCGGTAGCCGGCCATAAAATATATCCTTCTGACATTGGCCTGGAAGTTGACGAGTCCTGACAACCCATTGGAAAATTCATATCTCGATTCGAGCGAAAACCTGCCGTATTTCAAACCGGCTCCTACGAGATAACCTATTTCGTGCTTTTTAGCATCTATAGCCATGTTCTCCTCATACTTTTCAGTGGAATAAAACCTGGAATGCTCTTTTTTCACATTGGTACTGTTTACCACCACGCCATTGCTCACACCTGCATTCAAGAAAACAAACACATTTTTTCCCACCGGCATACTATACCTTACCGCATTGTTAAGCCTGATATAGCCAAATGACAGGGTGAAGTTTATGTTTTTAAAATAATCCTCGTGCATGTATTCAGACCAGGAGCTTTCGAATGTGTAGGTGGTATAGATCAATTCGTTGTAGATCGACCATTTTTGCTGGGCTTTCGGCAGTACCACATCCAGGCAGAAACCGGCGGTGGGATCGACCGAGGAAGGGAAATCCACTTCCGGCAGTTGGGAAGGAACATTGCCCGAAGCGAAAAGGTTGCTGATGGTTGCTCCGGCCACTGCGCCCCATCTGAACTTCAGTTTCTCAACAGGCGATTGAAATCCGGGCGCCGATTGCATGCAATCATACCACGACAAAAACAACTTCCTCAGGCCACCCATCTCGTACCGCACATTGTTGATTTTTTGCGTGATCTGCGGGCAATTATCGAGATAAACGATCAACTGGCCTATGTATTTTTTGTTCTCCGCGATCATACGCTTTTTGTCTGTCATCCGGAAATATTTTTTGTACTCAAGCAACTGGTATTCGCCATTGTTTTCGATATAGTAATTGTCGCTGCTGTATCTTAGTTTGGCGGCATACAGGCTTTTAGGACCCAGAACGATGGTTTCCAGAAAAAGGGTATCCTGCCGGAGTTTAAGCGAAGGATCGCTTTTGAGTTCGCTGGTAGTGCGGAGGCTGATCTCCAGTTGCACCACCGCCCCCGTATATCTGGTATCTGCGGTGCCAAACGAATGGATTTCCAGCGGCGAAAACTCCCTGCCCCCCTCCCCGGCTGTGGGGCTGAAGGTAACTGATTGGGGGTTTACATCCCAGTCTCTGTTATCGATAAAGCCGTAGGTAGTGTCCCCGGCAAGATCTACAATATAGCCGGGCTGAAAATTTTTCTGAGCCGTTGCTACCTGTAGCAGCAAGCAGGCCACTACCACCGGAAGGATTCTAAGGTACAAACTTCTGGGTTTCATTTTTCTTGATTTTTGGTTTATATGAAGGCTCAAAGCTAAAAACTTTTTTTGATTTCAGGTATCTAAATTCAAGCGGAATGGTTTTTGCCCCTGAGATACAAACAAAGTAATACGATAATTATGGATGCAAAGGAAAGAATGATCAGGTTACATTTGCAGGGCCGCGACATCCGCGATCCGAGGGTGCTGGATGCCATGCGGGAAGTAGACCGCTCGCTTTTTGTCCCTGACGACCTGAAGCAAATGGCTTACGAGGACAGCCCGCTTCCCATCGGCAAGGGGCAAACCATCAGCCAACCGTACATTGTGGCATATATGGCCCAGGTGCTCGATCTGCAGCCCGGTGATACCGTGCTCGAAGTGGGCAGCGGCTGCGGATACAATGCCGCCGTCATGTCGCGGCTGGTGAAGCATGTATACAGCGTGGAAATTGTAGAATGGCTTGCCAACCTGGCCCGGGAGAATCTGGAGACGGCAGGGATAACCAACGTTAGCATCAGCTACGGCGACGGATACAAAGGGTGGCCCCAAAAAGCGCCATTCGATAAGATCATGCTTACCGCCGCCGCGTCTCATTTTCCCGAGCCCCTGAAAGAACAGCTAAAAACCGGCGGCAGAATCCTGGGTCCGCTGACAAATACCTTTCAGAAACTGATGATGCTCGAAAAGAAAGGCGAGGGGGAATTTACGGAACACGACCTTATCCACGTCCGCTTTGTTCCTATGACCGGCGAAAGCCAAAAAAAATAACAGGATCATAAATCATCATCAAGAGCTGGCAGATGATGCGCGAATTGGGAACGGAACTGCCGGCACCGGAAGTGCTGCAGCCCTGGAAGAAATTTTTAAAACCAATGTTCGATGAATAAAAACAAAAACACTCCGGCCGTGGTAGCCCGCACACTAACCGACGACTTCCTGAGTCGTACCGGTATTTCCAACGCTGCCGGCGATCCCGCACAACGATACCTGTGGACGGATTCCTTTGCAGTGCAATGTTGCTTTGCATTGTCGAATCTGCTCAATTCGGCTGCATATCAGAAAAAAGCCCTGAAATTAATAGACCAGGTACACCATACATTGGGCCGCCACCGCCCTGACGATACCCGCAAAGGGTGGATCAGCGGCCTTTCCGAAACCGAAGGAAAGATCCATCCCACCACCGGCGGTCTGCGCATCGGCAAAAAATTGCCCGAACGAACCAGAGACGAACCTTTTAACCAACGCCTGGAATGGGAGCGCGACGGACAGTATTTTCACTACCTCACCCGGTGGTTCAATGCCTTGTTGCTTGCCCAGCACGAAACCGGCAAGAAGACCTACGGGCTGTGGGCGTCGGAGCTGATGGAAGCAAGCCGCAGCTTTGTTCACCACGACAACGGCCTGTATCGCATGTATTGGAAAATGAACATCGACCTGAGCGAGCCGGTGATTACCAGCATGGGCGCCCACGATCCGCTGGAGGGACTGGTAAGCACCATCAGTGCCATGATAGCCGCGCCCGAAAGCCGCCCCCTGCTGGAGATCCTGGAACAGGAAATGAAAAGCATTTGCGGAGGCATGGATTGGTTTACAACCGATGCACTGGGCATTGGCGGACTGCTGCTGAATGCGGCAAAAACTACGGAACTCCGGGCCCGTGGCGTGCAACTGCCTGCCTGCATCAGGCCGGAATACCTGATCTCGGAAGCTGTGGCCGGCCTCAGGGCCTATTCCATGCATGTGTACGATTCTCTACAACCCGCCGATATGAGGCTTGCATTCAGAGAATGCGGATTGTCCTTAGGCATCAGAGTATTGTACGGATTGAAGGATCGCAATGATTCTGTGGAATTCGACCTGAACTCCCTCAAGGAATACACCGGGCTGGCCGGCGAGATCGAAGATTTCTGGTCGAAACCTTCCAATCAATTGTCGCCTACCTGGACCGAGCACCTCGATATCAACTGCATAAGCCTTGCCTCCAGCCTTCTGGCCAGGGACTATCCGCAGGCATTCTGCCCGACATCGGAAATCTGATTCCTCAGATTCCCCAGGGATAAGTTTCGGGCGTGAGTTCGCCTTGCGGTTCCACCTTTAGTGGATGAAGAGCTTCGGCGCGATCGAAAAACATAAAGGCGTCATAGCGTTCAGGTATCATGCTTGGGACGTAGTTACCATATTTTTCGTGCAAGGGATCGTACACCACACCGATGGCCCGGTGATTGATCCTGCTGTCGAGCAGCGGATATTTCCTGATGTCGTTGCTGATGAGCAGTTTATTTTCGGGGGTGGTGCTGTGCAGCATGTCCTCCCAGCTTCCTTTCCGCGCTGCCGGAACTTCCATTTCCTGCATGGGCGCTCCCCAGGCGCGTCCGGCAATTACGGTTCCGCGGTACGACCCGAATCCCACCAGTACGGTGTTGGATTTTCCCCACCGCTCGCGTGCCAGTTGCCCTACGTTCACCATCCCGCCTCGTGCCATGTCGGTAGCACGGGCATCGCCAATATGGGTGTTGTGCTCCCAAACGATAGCTTTGGAACCGGGGCCATGAAAATCCAGCAATTTTTCCAGGGTATCGGTCATATGCACATCCCGGATATTCCACGATTCGGGGCCGCCTTCGATCATAGCCCGATAGTAACGTTCGGCATTTACTGCGGTCATGGCATTTTGTTCTGCGTTGAAAGGCGCCTCGGGATCGCTGTCGTAAAGCGGGACGCGGGCGCGGATCATTTTCAGCAGCTTCAGCACTTCCTGCTCGCAACTCTCGGGCACAAAGCGGGCCGATACGCCGTAATCCGATCCCTCACGATCGTAAGGCTCGAAACATAGCATGGCCTCCTCAGCGGCTTTTAAAGCGTCAGGATCGTTTTCGCGCAGGTAATCGAGGATGGCTTCCAGCGATTCCCACAGGCTGTAAACGTCGAGACCGTAAAAACCAACCTGCTGCTTGTAGGGCAGATCACCGTTGTGGTTTTTCAGCCACTCCATCAATGCTGAAACCTCCCAGTTGGCCCACATCCAGGTAGGCCATCTGTTGAATTTCTTCAACACATCCACCGCCTTTATCCCGCTGTTATCATAATTCCTGATATAGCGGTTGATGCGATAGCAGTCGGGCCAGTCGCCCTCCACACCGATGATATTGAATCCTTTTTCACGGATCAGGCGCTGCGAAATCCGCGACCTCCATACATAATACTCATGTGTTCCGTGCGAAGCCTCCCCCAGCAAAACGATCCGGGCATCCCCAATGCGTTCCATCAACGGATCGAGGCTTTCTTCGGGATCATGAGAATGGGTCTGGATGAGGTTCATCACATCCTGTTGATTAATTTCCTGTGCTCCTCTGTTGAATAATGCCATAACTCATCATTTTTTCCAACCGGAGCGCAAAAACAGAACCAGAATATTTGATGCATGAAATATTTAGCTGATGCGGGCATCGCAGCATAAATTCATATCATAAATCGGATAAATACGATTCTTTCTTTTTGGATGGGAATATTGTCGCTAACCTTGTTAATTTTGCCGCTGATTATAATCTCATGCTCAGGCACCAGGATATACAGCAGGATGAAACATTAGGCGCAACCAGCATCAGATACCTTGCTCTTGGCGATTCGTATACCATCGGCGAAGGAGTAGCCGAGGGTACAGGGTTTCCGCAGCAACTTGCCGGCAGATTGCAGAATGCAGGATTCCTTCCCGAAGTGACGATCATTGCACGCACAGGATGGTCAGCAAATCAACTCGCGGAAGGCATCGCCGAAAATGCTCCCCAGGGCACCTATCCACTGGTAACCCTGCTCATCGGAGTGAATAACCAGTACCGTAGGATGGATGCCACAGAATACCGCCGGGAACTCAGGGATCTGATCCGGCAATGCATCGGTTTTGCAGGCAATGACACGCGGAGGGTGATTGTAATTTCTATTCCTGACTACAGCGTTACACCTTTTGCTGCAGGAATGGATACCGCACGAATTGCAGGTGAAATCGATGCATTCAATGCTATCAAGAAGAGCGAGACACAACGGACAGGTGTGGCTTTTGCAGATGTTACGCCTGTATCGCGGCAGGTTGCCGGAGACCTTAGCCTGCTTGCTTCTGACGGTTTGCATCCTTCTGCAAGGATGTACGGGAAATGGGCAGATTTGCTTTTTCCCATGTCAAACAAGATTTTAAGATGAAGAAACTTTTTTTTGGATCAGCGGGGCTGATCAGCTAATTTTTTCTAAATTTAGGGTGATTATTTAGCTGGATGCAGAAAATGGTTTCGGATACAGGTTAAGGCCCTGCCGAACATCTGCGGTGAAAGCAGCTTTTTATTAGTTTTTTTTTTGATTGGATTATTTTACACATATTCATGGCCGAGAAACACTTTGAAAGCGGCATAGCCTATGCGCGCCGCGCCGATCACCACGATCCGCTGGGAAGATTCAGAATGTCCTTTTTTATTCCCGAACCCAACATCATTTACCTTGATGGCAATTCACTGGGGCGCTTGCCGCACCGTACGCGCGAGCGTCTGCAGCAAACCGTGGATCATCAGTGGGGCAAGCGGCTTATCCGCAGTTGGAACGAAGGCTGGTACGACATGCCGCGGCGGCTGGGTGCCCGGCTGGCGCCCATTATCGGTGCCGGCGAGGATGAAGTGATTGTGGGCGACTCTACTTCGCTCAACCTGTTTAAAGCAGCCTGGGCTTCGGTGAAGCTTAAGCAGAACCGCACCCGCATCATCACCGATGATCTGAATTTTCCGACCGACCTGTACGTGCTGCAAGGCATCGCCCGCCAACTGGGCGCAGATTATGAGGTGGCACTTGCTCATTCATCCGATGGCCTGACGCTTTCGCAGGAAGATCTGAAGAAAGTACTCAACGACAATACCGCCCTGGTGGTGCTTTCGCATGTGGCATTCAAGAGCGCCTTTATGCATGACATGAAGGCCGTAACCGATCTGGTTCACAGCCATGGCGCCCTGATGCTGTGGGATCTTAGCCATTCAGCCGGGGTGGTGCCTGTGCAGCTTAGCGACGCAGATGCCGACCTGGCCATTGGGTGCACCTATAAATACCTGAATGGCGGCCCCGGTGCGCCAGCCTGGCTGTTTGTGAAAAAGGAGTTGCAGAATATGCTGGAGTCGCCGGTGTGGGGCTGGTTCGGCGATGACAATCCGTTTGCCTTCAACCTCGAGTATAAACCGGCCGCAGGTATGAGCCGCTTTCTGGTAGGCACGCCGCCGGTAATCTCC
>JBKHBQ010000274.1:0-5188 GCA_046542305.1 Bacteroidales bacterium | reverse complement strand
AATTACGCGAAGCAAATTACAATAAATTACGCGAAGCAAATTACAATAAATTACGCGAAGCAAATTACCATAAATGACGCGAAGCAAATCTACCAAAACACCGTATACAGCACCACCAGGATGATCATGATGGCGTATGCCGCCGTATTGAAAGCAGGGCCGGTGCGGAACGTCGCACTGGTAAGGTTGATGCCTTTGGGATCGTCGATGTGCTTGTTGGTCGACAGGCTCACGAATACGATCGTGGCCATCGTCAGCAGGAAGGTGTAGAACATCTGATCCATCCAGGGCAATTCGAGTGCCGGGATTTTCAGCAACAATGCGATGGGAATGGAAACCAGTATTCCCACAATCGCACCCTTATTGGTGGATTTTTTATAGAAAAGGCCCAGCATAAACACCGCCAGGATACCCGGGCTTACCAGTCCGGTATATTCCTGGATGTACTGAAATGCCTGCTCGATATTTCCCAGCATGGGCGCCACCAATATGGCGATGAATAACGCAACCCCTCCCGTAATACGGCCAACGGCCACGTCCTTGTTTTTGCGCTGTTTGTTTTCGAAATAGGGTTTGTAAATGTCCATCGTAAAAATGGTGGCCGTGGAGTTGACCATGGAAGCCAGTGACGACACGATAGCTGCCGCCAGTGCCGCCACCACCAGTCCTTTCAGCCCGATCGGGATAAAGTTCCTGATGAGCCATGGATAGGCCTTGTCATAGTTCATGCTGCCATCGGCTTTGGTGAAGGCATCCGTAACGCCGCTGATGGCGGCAGTGCCCTCGGGTTGCGAGAACATTACCCAGGCAATGATTCCGGGAATCACCACGAACAGCGGGATTAACAGCTTAAGGAACGCCGCGAACACGATACCGCGCTGCGATTCGCGCAGGCTCTTGGCCGCCAGCGTCCGTTGAATGATGTACTGATTGAAGCCCCAATAATACAGGTTAGCCACCCACATCCCGCCAATGAGCACCGCGATGCCCGGCAGGTTCATGAATTCGGGATTTTCCTTATCAAGAATCATGTGGAACTTGTCGCCGGCCGTTTCATACACATGCGAGAGCCCGTCAAAAATCCCGCCGTCGGGCGTAACATGGTTCAGCGCGATAAGTGTGGTAATGAAACCGCCGATCACCAGCAGGGTCACCTGCACCACGTCGGTCCAGGCCACGGCTGCCAGTCCGCCGTAAATGGAATAAGCTGCCGCAAAGCAAGCCAGTGCAATAATGGCTGGGAGAATCAAACTTCCATCGCCCTCCCCAAGGATGGTGTCAAGTGCCTTGCCGCCAAGGAACAGAACTGAGGTAAGGTTTACAAAAATGAAAAGTGAAATCCAGAATACGGCCAGGATTGTTTTGAGGTTGGTGCTGTAGCGTTTTTCGATAAATTCAGGAATGGTGTACAGGCCTTTCTCGATGAAGATGGGCAGGAAATACTTGCCCACGATGATAAGCGTGAGCGCCGCCATCCACTCGTACGACGCGATAGCCAGCCCGATGGCCATGCCCGAACCCGACATGCCGATCATCTGCTCGGCGGAGATATTGGCCGCGATAAGGGAAGCTCCGATGGCCCACCAGGGCAACGATTTTCCCGCAAGGAAATAATCCTCGGCATTGCGCTCGTGCCCCTTCTTCGTTCTCGACACCCACAACCCGATGCTTACAATGATCAGCGCATAGCCGATAAAAACAACGTAATCCAGTGTTGCAAAACCTGTTCCGCCAGTCATAATTCCTATGTTTTAATGTCTGATTCCGATATGTTGAAAAAAACAGCGCAAGATAAAAATTTGCAGGGAGATTTTAAGAATTGTTTTTTAGTAATTATTTTGCCGAAGAAGTGGCTTCGATAAATACTTTTTTTGATTTTAGATTGAAGATTAACAATTTGCGATTTCAGATTGCGTAAGAAACAGAAAGATATCACGTAACTATATAAATGAAGTGATCGTAGCTGTTCGGTAAAGCTCCCGCATTTTCTGCCACTATCCGGCGCAATCGGGATTCCTGTCTGATATCACTCTAAGCAGAAAATACTGAACAGGCAATAATTACTGCATTGAAATTTCAGTGTAGTGGCTGTTTTCCCAAAGGACCAGCTAAATAGTTCCGGGATCAGGGTTATCTCACAAAGTTTCATCGCTTCCGCTCCGTTCATATCCAAAAAAATACTATCCTTGCCAAAGCAAAATCAATTTGGAGCGGGTCATGAAAAATAGTTCAAATATCCTTTTATTGCCGGTGATCCTGATGCTGATCACGGCATGTTCGGGCAACCGCAATGAACAAAAAGCCGAGGAAACCATGAACCTGAAAAAGCAACAGTTCGGAAAGGTGGACGGAAAGCAGGTGTACCAATACACCATCACCAATGCCAACGGGATGACCGTGAAACTGATCAATTACGGCGGGATTGTCACCCATCTGATGGTTCCCGGCGCCGATGGTAAGTTAGAAGATGTGGTGCTGGGTTATGACAGCCTGCAGGGTTACATGGATGAAACGCCATATTTTGGGGCGCTGATCGGCAGGTATGGCAACCGCATCGCGAAAGGCAGTTTTGAGCTGGATGGCAAAGCCTACCAGTTGGCAACCAACAACGGACCCAACCACCTCCACGGCGGCATCAGGGGATTTGACAAGGTGGTGTGGAATGCCGGTGATTTTGTTGAACCGGAACAGGCCGGTGTGATCCTGACCTACCTCAGCCCCGACGGCGAGGAAGGATACCCGGGAAACCTGGATGTGAAGGTTACCTACACGGTCACCAAAAACAACGAACTCAAGATCGATTACCACGCCACCACCGATGCCCCCACCATCATCAACCTGACGCACCACAGCTATTTCAACCTGGCAGGTCAGGGCGAAGGCGACATCCTCGACCATGAACTGAAAATTATGGCCGATAAATATGTGCCGGTTGACGAAACCCTGATCCCCACCGGCGAATTGCGTGAGGTAAAAAACTCCGCCATGGATTTCACTACGCCGCACGCCATCGGCGAACGCATCAGCGAAGTGGAAGGTGGCTACGACCACACCTGGGTGCTTAACAACTACGAGGGGAAAAACATGCGGCTTGCCGCCAAAGTTACCGACCCCGCCAGCGGCCGCTGGATGAAGGTTTATACCGATCAGCCGGGTCTGCAATTCTATTCGGGAAATTTCCTCGACGGCAGCATCACCGGAAAAGACGGGAAGATATACCAAAAACACTACGGCTTGTGCCTCGAAACACACCACTACCCGGATTCACCCAACCAGCCGGATTTCCCGCCGGTTGTGCTCCGCCACGGCGAAACCTATGAAACGCATACGGTTTACAAATTTGGTCATGTAGCGGAATAGATCACCAACAGGATTATTCTTCCTCCAGCTTCTCACCTTCCTTATCACATCCCATTTCAAGGGCTCTGGCGAAAGCTTCGGCGGCTTTTCCAGGCAAAGGTTTATCCCCGGTTTACGCCGTTGGCTCGAATAAGTATAACAGTGGATAAAATTCCATGAGCGAACATTCATCATCCATCTGATGAAAACGGGACGTTGAAATATTTTAATTCACAATCTGCGGCAGCGGGAAAAAGCAGGTTTGCAGTTCAGGCTCAATCTGTCGTATACCGGGGGATAGCCGGCGGCAAGCGGGTCAGCAGTTCATAATTCATGCTGTTGTTCATATCGCTGAAAGAACTCACAGTGATGGTTTTTCCGTTTTGTGTACCGATAAGCACCACCTCATCGCCAACACATACTTCCGGCAGGTCGGTTACATCCACCACCATCATGTTCATATTCACGGCGCCCACTACAGGCGCCCGTTTGCCGTTGATAAGCACATGGCCCATGTTGCTAAGGTTGCGGCTGAATCCGTATCCATACCCAACCGGCACAGTGGCAATTTTGCTGTTGCGGTTGGTCAGGTAGCTGGTGCCATAGCTCACGTATTCGTCTTCGCCTACCAGATTAACGCTCATTACTTTACTCTTCCACGACAACACCCTGAGCAGCGGATCTTCAGAAATTTCATCTTTTTTCATGTGGAGCATTCTTGTTTCGTTGTTGGGCCAAAAACCGTAGTTGGCAATGCCTACACGCACAAGGTCATATCGGGCCTCCGGGAAATTCAATACGCCGGCCGAGCTCGATACATGCCGGTATTTTGGCCGCAGGCCTCTTTCGCCAAACCAGTGGCACAACCTTTCGAAGGTGTCAATCTGATGCCTGATGCGGTGATAATTATTCAGGCTTTCGGCTCCGGCAAAGTGGGTGCACAAGCCCTCCAGTTGGATGATGTCGCTATTTTGCTTTAAAACTTCCACTACATAATCCAGATCTTTCCCGGTAAAACCGGTGCGGTGCATGCCGGTTTCGAGTTCGATATGAACCCTTGCCGGCTTGCTGGTGTGCGCGGCAATTTGTTTAACCGCATTAAGCCGTTCGGGTGTGAAAACAAAAAAGGAAACTTCATTTTCAATCGCCCATTCCAGGTAATCATCATCGATGAATCCCATGATCATCAGATGGCAGTTTTTAGTTTTAACTTCCATGACCTTTTTTGCTTCTTCGGTGCTGAACACCGAAAAATGATCCACACCGCACTTCTCCACCATCGGCAGGATATCCTCAATGCCATGACCGTATGCATTCGCCTTCACCACCATGGAGTAGGTTACCCCGGGGCCTGCCTTTTTGCGCATGTGACAAATGTTGTTGTTGAGTGCGGATTTGCTTAATTCGATATAGGATGTGAACAGCATGGTTGTGGTTTTTAAATGATCCCTGCAAAAGTAATGGATTTTGATAACATTTTTTTTGGCTTATCCGCACAATCAGCATTTGAACACTCTCATGCCCTGCTGCGTTCACTTAGAGCAATCCACGATATATGCTGCAGGGATTAGTACAAACAGATAATACCCGCACGGTCATCCTCATCCGGATGATGACGGGAGCGGTTTTACTAGCGGAAGGCCTTCAGAAGTTGCTTATCCGGGGAGCGGCATTTGCTAGTGGCTTGCCAGCCTTTTCCTGCTTATCGAAGGAGGCGGCCGCTGGTCTGTCGACAGAATATTGACATCAAAATATAAACAAAAACAAAACACATCATGAAAGAAAACCTTAACCCTCACAACGAACAACGCAGAACGTTTCTCCGTAATGGCAGCCTGCTGGTTGCCGG
>JBKHBQ010000018.1:0-25971 GCA_046542305.1 Bacteroidales bacterium | reverse complement strand
GTATGTCCTTGAGGTAACGATGCCTGCCAGGTAGTCCTTAATGGCACCCACATTCTTGTCGATGGCAATGCCGTTGTCGTTAAGGATCACCAGAAGGTTGGGATTGTCCACACCGGCATTGTTCAGCGCCTCGATGGCCATTCCGCCGGTCATGGCGCCGTCGCCGATCACGGCAATATGGTGTCGGCTTTTAAGACCCTGCATTTTTGCCGCTTTTGCCATACCCAGCGCGGCTGAAATGGAAGTGGAAGAGTGTCCCACGCCGAAAGCATCGTATTCGCTCTCGGTGATTTTCGGAAATCCGCTGATGCCGTTTTTTTTGCGGTTCAGGTGAAACTGATCGCGTCTTCCCGTAAGGATCTTATGGCCATAGGCCTGATGCCCCACATCCCACACCAGCTTATCTTCGGGTGTATTGAACACGTAATGGAGGGCTACGGTAAGCTCCACCACACCCAGGCTGGCACCCAGATGGCCGGGATTGTTGGAGACTGCATCTATGATGAAGTCCCTGAGCTCGCCACACAGTTGAATCAGTTGCCTGTCGTCAAGCTTTTTCAGGTCGGCAGGCGATTGAATGCTTTTCAGTAATTCCCCGGACATATTATCTTAGGTAAACTAACAACAAATTTTTCAATGTCCGGATTAAAGAAGGCCCAGATCCAGTTTGGCTTCATCCGAAAGCATATCCTGGTCCCATGGCGGATCGAAGGTAAGTTCCACATCCACATGTTTTACCCCATCAACTTCCGCCACCCTGTCGTGTACTTCTCTCGGCAGGCTGTCGGCCACCGGGCAGTTTGGCGCCGTAAGGGTCATCAGCACATGCACATCGTGTTCATCGTTGATTGTTACGTCGTAAACCAGCCCAAGCTCATAGATGTCTACCGGAATCTCCGGATCATAAACCGTTTTAAGCTGCTCTATCACGGCTTCCTTCAGTTTTTCCTTCTCTGTCATGATTATTCCTCCTTCTTCTCGTACTTGGTTTTAAATGCCAGGGCATAGAGTTTCATCTGCTTGATCATCGATACCAGCCCGTTGCTTCTGGTGGGGGAAAGGTGTTCTTTCAGCCCGATCTCATCTATGAAATTTAGTTCGGCATTGATGATGTCGTCGGTTTTCTGGCCCGAGAGCACCCTGATCAGCAGGTTAACAATGCCCTTGGTGATCACCGCATCGCTGTCGGCACTAAAATATACGCGGCCGTCACGGTATTCGGCATGGAGCCACACGCTGCTCTGGCAGCCGGTGATGAGGTTTTGCCTGGTTTTGAATTGCGGATCGATCACCGGAAGATCCTTACCCATATCAATGATATGATTGTACTTTTCGAGCCAGTCCTCAAAAATTTCGAATTCACTTATGATATTCTGTTCTCTTTCTGTAATGGTTTCCATGAGACTGAAAATTTTAATCCATTTCATAAAAATAAACGGCACCTTCGTTGTTTCCCTCATTCAGGTCGGTAAAAAAATTTTCATCCATCTTTACTTCATAACTGACGGGATCGAGGTAACGCGCCGTAATTTTTATCTTCTGATCTGCTTCGATTTTGATTTTTACATAATTCAAAACATATCCTTCACCAATCGGGTTTGCAATTAAATGCGTTGTTGACGTCACCACGAATGCATGCTTGTTTCGAACGGCATTTTCAGCAAAATATTCCCAGGTATCAATGGTCATTCCGCCAATGGCATCGGGCGAATACTCGCTGATTTCGTTATCGCTGATCAGCCGGCATTTGCCGTAGTGGATCACTACCTTAACGTCTTTGCCTGCTTTTAATAAATCCATCAGCAGGTCAAAACTTTTTATCTGATCGCCTCCGGCAAATACCTGAAGCGTGAACAATGTCAGGCCGAAAAGAAAGACAATTTTTTTCATATGATGACCTTATTCGAATGATTACAGCAACATTTCACGGCTTTTGGCCACGGCATCAATAAAGGTGTCCACTTCTTCCCTGGTGTTGTACACCGAAAAGGAGGCCCTGATAAATCCGGGGATGCCATAAAAATCGGCCAGCGGCTGTGTGCAGAGATGCCCTGTGCGTACGGCCACACCGAATTTGTCGATGAGGGTACCGGCATCATAGGAATGTACTCCCCGTAGGTTGAAGCTGATTACTCCGGTTTTGTGGTCCGCCTGACCATAAAAGTCGATATCTCCGAGGGCCTGCAGTTTTTCCGCGGCATACCCGAGCAGATCGTCTTCGTGCGCTGCAATGTTGGATAAACCCAGATCGCCAACATATTTAAGTGCAGCCTGCAGCCCCGAAACCCCGCCTACATTTGGTGTTCCTGCTTCAAATTTAAAAGGCAACTGATTGTAGGTGGTTTTGCCGAAAGAAACAGTAGCGATCATTTCGCCGCCACCCTGGTATGGGGGCATTTCCTCAAGCAGATCCTCCTTGCCGAAAAGCACGCCCACGCCCATTGGTCCATAGATTTTGTGAGCCGAGAAGCAATAAAAATCGCAGTCCAGGTCCTGAACGTCCACGGGCAGATGAGCCACCGCCTGGGCGCCGTCGATCAACACCCTGGCTCCGGCATCGTGGGCTTTGCGGATGAGTTGTTTTACCGGGTTCACGGTTCCGAGTGTATTGGAAACATGAGTGAAAGCCACAAGCCTGGTTTTTTCGTTCAGCAGCGCGTCGAAAGATTCAAGGTCGATCTCTCCTTTTTGGCTGATTTCGCATACGCGCAGACTGGCGCCCTGAGTTTCGCACATGATCTGCCACGGCACGATGTTGGAGTGGTGTTCCATGCGTGTAATCAGCACTTCGTCGCCTTCTTTTACAAATTTTCTGCCGAAGCTCGATGCCACCAGGTTTACCGATTCGGTGGTACCTTTTGTAAAGATTATTTCCGAGGTGCCGCCCGCATGGATAAATTCCTTAACCTCCTGCCGGGCCTGCTCGAAGGCCGAGGTAGCCTCCTGGCTCAGAAAGTGCACCCCACGGTGAATGTTGCTGTTCTCGAAACTGTAGTAGTCGCGCAGCCGGTCGATGACCTGTTGCGGCTTTTGGTTGGTGGCCGCATTGTCGAAGTAAATCAGTGGTTTTTTATAAATCTTCCGGTTCAGTACCGGGAAATCGTTGCGTATCCTGTCGATGTTTAGTTTCACGTTATTATGCTCCTTCCGTATTCCAGTGAAAAAAGGCGGCGCAAGATACAAATTTTATTGCAGTTGGGTTTTTCAGGCTTACTTTCATATATTTGATTAACAATAATTCAGAGAATTTGTTATCAGTGTGAAATCTTCTAAAAAGGGCCGGATGAAATTATTCCTGTGGGTGTGTCTGCTTTTGTTGGGCTTCTCTGCTGTCGGGCAGTTCCGGAAGCAGATCGACAGCCTGGAATCAATACTGCCCGGAGCGGATAACGATGAAAAAGGCGTTATCCTTGGAAGACTATCTGAATTATACCAGGCTGTGGATATCCAAAAGTCGATAGCTTACGATCTTCAGAACCTTGAGATCCAGCGGCAATTAAACCTTCAGAGCAAACAATCGGATTTGCTGAATGATCTGGGGATCAGTCATTACATGATAGGCGATTATGCCGGAGCCATGGGTTATTTTGAACAATCGCTTGCATTGCGCCGGCAGTTTCAGGATACCCTAAATGTGGTGAAAACCCTGAACAACCTCGGGGTAATCTCCCAGATCATAGGTGATTTTGACAAGGCCTTGGAGTACCTTCAGCAATCGCTGATCTATAAAATCCAGCTCAACGATACCCTGTCAACGGCCAAAACCCTCAACAACATCGGAGTGATTTATAAAGATGCGCAAAAACATGAGGTTGCCCGCCAGTTTCTGGAGCAGGCGCTGGAAAAATATCTTGCCGTTAACGACAGCTCGGGCATAGCGGCTGCCCACAATAACCTGGGGCAGGTATACGAAGCCATCGGAATTGCGGACAGCGCCCTGCTGTTTTTCGAACAATCTCTGGACATCAAAAGAAAAATCGGCGACCGGCGCGGCATTGCCAATACCCTGAACAATATCGGAATGATTTATGGCGATCAGGGCAAGTCAGCAGAAGCATTGCAGTATTTTGCAGAAGCCGTGGAGATCCGGCGGGAACTCAGCGATCAGTTCGGACTGGCATCGGTACTGAACAACATGGCCAATCTGTACCTCATGCGCGATGATTATGAAATGGCTTTACGGTTTTTCAGGAAAAGTACTGAAATCGCCGAAGCCGCTAATCTAACCGGGATCAGGATGCGGAATTACGCGGGATTATCAGCATATTTCGAAGAAACCGGCACGGTGGATTCTTCTCTCAGGTATTTAAAACTTGCCACTGCCATAAAGGACAGCATCTATAACCAGGACCTCAAAGAAAGTCTGGCGGATCTGCGCATCCGGTATGAAACCGAAAAGAGCAATAGAGAAAACAAAATCCTTCTTCAGAAAAATGAAATCCAGCAACTGCAGATCGAAAACGACAAAAAGCAGAAGATGCAGTTCGTCGCGGTGATATTCCTGCTGTTTTTCGGCAGCATAACAGTGGTTCTTTATCTTCAGTACCGCTATAACCGCCGGATGAATGAACGACTGCAAGTGGTGAATGCCGGCCTCGAAGCCCGCGTTAAAGCAAGAACTGCCGAACTGGAGGAATCCAACCAAACGCGCGACCGGTTTTTCTCCATTGTTGCCCACGATTTGAAAAGCCCGTTCAATTCACTGCTCGGATTTACGGAAATCCTGAATGATGATTATGATAGGATGGGTGATTACAAAAAGAGAGAACTCATCAGATACCTGCGCGAGTCTGCCGAAAGTGTTTACCGTCTGCTTGAAAACCTGCTGGAATGGTCCTCGGCGCAAACCGGGCGAATGCAGCTCAAACCCCGGCGCATAGAGCTGTGCCGGTTGGCACATGAAACTATGGCCGCCGCCACATCTATAGCTCACAATAAAAAGATCAGTCTGAAACAGCAATGCGATTCTGAAGTTTACACCTTTGCCGATGAAGACACCATAAGAACGGTATTCAGAAACCTGCTGTCGAATGCCATCAAATTTACCGACCGCAACGGAAGTGTAGTGGTGAGCGTGAATACCATCAGGGATGAAAGCGGGAAGCATTGGGCCAGAGTTGCTGTGAGCGACACCGGGACCGGCATTCGTGAGGAGGATCAGGGCAGGCTTTTCGACCTGACCAACAACAAACCCGCTTCCGGTACCGACAACGAAACCGGCACCGGACTCGGCCTGCCGCTTTGCCGCGATTTTATCCGCCTCAATGGCGGCTCCATCCATGTGGAGAGCACCTGGGGAAATGGCAGCACTTTTTATTTTATCCTCCCTGCGATTTTATTAAAATCGTGATAACAGCATATTGAAAACAGTTATTTTACTGTTCTATCTTTGCACCTGAAATACAAACCGAAATTTTACAAATGATGATCGATGAAAAACTTGCGGCTTTCGGGCGATTATTGAAAATTATGGATGATCTGCGTGCAGGATGCCCCTGGGACCGAAAACAAACCCTCGAGAGCTTGCGTTACCTTACCATTGAAGAAACCTACGAATTGTCTGATGCTATTCTGGATAAAGATATGGACGGCATTAAGAAAGAACTCGGCGACCTGATGCTACACCTGGTGTTTTATGCCAAAATAGGATCTGAAACCGGTCATTTCGATATTGCCGACGTGCTGAATAGCATTAGCGAAAAGCTTATTCAGCGCCATCCTCATATTTATGGCGATGTGAAAGTAGCCGATGCGGAAGATGTAAAAAACAACTGGGAAAAAATAAAGCTGAAAGAAAAGGACCGCCGTTCGGTGCTCGACGGGGTACCCAATTCGCTGCCGGCCATGGTGAAGGCTTTTCGCATGCAGGAAAAAGCCCGCGGCGTGGGCTTCGACTGGGAAAATGCCGGTCAGGTGTGGGAAAAGGTGCATGAAGAAATGCAAGAGTTGCAGGTGGAAGTCGCAAACCACGACCAACCGGCAATGGAGAAAGAATTCGGCGACCTGCTTTTTTCGCTGGTCAATTATGCCCGCTTTATCGGGGTAAATCCTGAGGATGCCCTGGAGCGGACCAACAAAAAGTTTATCAAGCGCTTTAAATATATAGAGGAGCAGACACAGCAGCAGGGAAAGCAACTCCGCGAACTGAGTCTCGATCAGATGGATGCCTTCTGGAATGAAGCCAAACAACACGATTAATGCATGATGTATTTTTTTTAAGAATTCTTTTTTTTGACCTGCGCAGTTCTTTTTTGGTTTGGATCACAATTTTCATGATGACCAACGCAAATCTGCAGGCACAATCACCCGATGAAAACTATTTACGCCTCAACAGGTCATATCTCAAATCATATTTCGAAGATGCAGGAGCAGTAGCGGTTTCTCCCTGTACCTGGCAGCTCGACGACTGGTCGCGTTTCGGTGCAGTGGCAGCAGCCACCGGCGCTACCATACTGTTCGATGCGGATATCCACCGTTTTTTTCAGCGGCATAGAAATGAAAGCCTGGACAAGGTTACCCAAAACGTCATCGATCCGATGGGAACATTTTATCTGGCGGGGCTGCTTGGGGGTATGTACCTTACAGGCCTGGCTACCGGAAATCAGGAGATAGAAACGGCGGCCCTGCTCACGAGTAAAGCCGCGTTGATTACCACCGGCTACACGGTATTTTTTAAAGCCGTTTTTCAGCGTGAACGTCCCGACCATAGCGACTTTTACGACCCGGGCAGATGGGGAGGCCCCTTTGCAGGATTCCATGACAATGCCTTTCCGTCGGGACATGCGGCCATCGCCTTTTCGGCAGCCTCGGTGCTTAGTGCCTATTACCACGATCAGCTCTGGGTGGGAATCACCAGCTATACAATTGCTTCGCTGGTGGCGCTCTCGCGGGTTTATGACAATAAACACTGGGCAAGCGACGTCATTGCAGGCTCGGCGCTGGGATATGCCATCGGACAACTGATCTATAAACGGCATGCCGAAAAAACCATTGAAATTGTTCCCGTACAGGGTGCGGCATACAAAGGCATCAGGTTGACATACAATTTCTGATATGGCTACTGCCGTGGAAAGTCGATTTCGCATTCATCACCCGCCAGAATCAGGTATGCTTTTCCGGGAATCAGCGACTGGAGTGTGTGGATGTTGTGCTCAGGCCAGAAGATTCGTGTACCGGCTACTTCCTTGATCATCAAAATATCGGAAATTTTGTTGCCGATGATTTCTGCAATATCCACCTCGTAATTGCTCAGGCATGGGATTAATGTCCAGCCGGGAAAAAGTGTAACCTCTTCATAAGCGAATTCAAGGCCTGCAATTTTTACATAAAACGGTTGACCGGTCTTCACCAGAAAAGCATCCTGTTCGTTCCACGCTGTGAGGCTATTGTTTGGTGCATCCGGTTGAAAGACGCCATGTTCGCCTGCGAGGATGATCAGGTGATTCAGTTCCTTTCGGAACAGGTACTCGATGTTGTTCGCGTAAGGTTTCAGGTACGAACCGATGGCAGACCATCCGGCGGGCAGGGCGATGTATTGATTCAGCCCGTTTGCCGATCCGGGCGTGGGTATTTCGAACGAAACCGATCCATTTGCGCCGTCGGGCATTCTGCCGGTTGAAACATCGGCCTGTTGTTCGCCAAAGGTGATGGTATCGATGGAGGTTTCAGCAGATCCTTTACCTAATCCGATGAATTCCCCGCCGGCACTGAGCTTGAAGTTCAGGTGCAATACTCCGGCATCCGTGTTGCCGTCGGCCCAAAGAAGCAGGTAACCTTCAGGGGGCAGGGTGGTAGAATCAGGATGTGTGGCCGGTATCTGGCATTTCTGAAATTCATCCGCATCATCAGTTAAATAAAGGCCTGCAATATCTACGGGAACATTCAGGGGGTTGTAAAGCTCGATCCAGTCGCTGAAACTGCCATCGTGAGCCTGAAGGGTGGATTCGTTGTCGGCCATAAATTCGTTGATACGTAATGCCGATACCGCGGCGCTGTTGGCCCTTCCGGGGGTGCCACCCGTAACGTACGCCGATTGCCAGCTTTCTGCCAGTGAATTATCAAGTCCGGGATTTTTCAGCTCCAGGGCAGAGCCATCAAATGCGGGTGCTTCGGGCCAGGGTGATGAATCCTGATATGCCACCGAATCTATCATCACATCCGAAGCGGAGAATAATTGAACCACATCATCACCTGACCAATCAAAAGAAATCTGTCCGGGATGAAACCGTATGCCTGGATGGATGGCACCGAATTTCGCGGTATCGCTGCAAAATACTAGATAGTCACCACTGTGTATCATCTCCTCCGACGAAATGAAGTATGCCTGCCCGGCTGCATCCAGTAGCTTCCAGCCATCTATCGAGAAACTTTTATGCGATGTATTATGAATTTCCAGCCAATCGCCGGCATCCGCAAAACCGGGTGAATGATAGTTTATTTCGTTGATCAATATTTCTTCTGCAACGGGAGCAGCGGGTTGGAACAGTGCCGTAAATGTAGTATCGCTTTGCAGATCGGCCACGAGCGTGTCCTGACCGAATATTCCCTGCCATCCGGCAAATTCGAAGCCGGGATTTGGAACGGCAGTCAGTTTAACCGGCACACCTGCAAAATACATTCCTGTCCAGGGATACGGCTCCTGGGGATTATCGAGCCCAGGGGTGCTTTGGTTTATATGCAGCTTGTTGATCCTGATGGTACCCATGTCCTGATCGGCCATTAGCGTTACGTTCACGGTATCGGTGACCATATCAAAATTCTCCACTACATGTTTTCTTACGTAATATGCCCGATTGATCCCGAAATTGATCATGACATTGAGCCTGTTGTTCCAGGTGTTCAGGTTTTTAAGGCCGTTCCAGCGCTCCATATGTTCCTCGATTTCCGGAAGAAGCAGGCTTTTGATGGAATCGATCCCCGCCAGAACACGACCGACTTTAAAATTGGCATTCATCAAATCGGCCAGGGTGTTGATGAATTCATTGCGAAATTGCTCGTTGCCGGGCTTGCTGTCGTTTCCCACAAGGTTTTGGATGATTCTTGGCGACCAGCCCGATTGCTGATAGAGCACCTTGTAAAGCATGTCGTAATCATAGTCTCCTACGCGGCCAAATCCATAATCGGTATCGTACATAAACCAGCGCCATCTGCCATCATGACCATATGGTGCGTCAGGTTCGTACTGGCTGGTTCTTTTCCGCCAGTATTTGATGTTGTTGTACGGCCAGTCCGACTGCCTGAAGTAAATATTGCTGGCGGCATAATTGATATAGTTTTCGCAATCCATCAATGTTTTTACATAAGCATAGTTTATGGAGTCCGACATATCATTGTTCATAATGAAATCCATCATCTGATGGTAATGCTCGGCATCTCCCTCAACGACAGCGCCGTCAAATTCCAAAATGTCCATACTTCCCTTCTGAAGGTTGTAGTTTTCTTCAAGATAATATTTGTCATAGCGTTCCCTGATGTAATGAATTCCCCAGTACTCGCCATTAAGATAAACCTCCGATAATCTGAAAGCTTGCGTATCAAATCCCAGATCATTTACCAGGCTTTGCATGAAGGCGTCGCGCATATAGCACCATGCATAATCCTGGCCGGCATTTCTCAGAATAATTCTTTTAAAACGGTTTTGATTCAGATCAGTAAAAAACGGGTAGTTAAAACTTCCTTTTTCATATTCCTGCCGTGCATACAGCCTTAACGACTTAATATTTGCAGTTGTAGAGTAATGTCCGTGAATGCGCACACCCGCATCCTGGCTCAGTGCCGTGTTTCCTTCGGGTTCAAAAAGTTCCACATGAACGGGCCGTTCCCATGCCCGCCCTTTTTGCGCAAAGTGCGCCGTGGTCCAGTCGGTGCTGTCAATCCCCATACCAGCTTTGTAGATGCCGATGGTGTCGTCGAAAAAATTCAGAGAATCGGTGATCAGCGAGATGACCGGATAGTGAAATTTGGTAAACGCCGCAGAATCCACAATATATGATGCGGAAATGATCCTGCTGGGGTATGCCCCGGTTTTGATTACCCTCGCCCTGACAGTATTGAATTTATCCACAACACCTGACGGTGGATCCCAGGCGTGAAAGCCTTGGCCCGGGAGCGTAGTTCTGATAAGGGAAAGATTATTCGGGTCGCTGCCGCGATAAGTCATCAGAATAGGTTCGGTGTAAATATGTGATTGTCGCGTAGGCACCGACCCGTTCAGGGTGAAGTAGATGGTGTCGTCGGGGTTGGCCGCAATTAATTCCAGATAAAAATCCGCCGTGTAAAAGCCGGGCTGGTGTGACAATTGCGGAGGCTCTGCAAAATCCGCGTATGGTTCTGCGCTGTTGCCCGCACCGGGGGTTGGCTGATTAAAGAAAAACCATTCGCCTGCGGCGTCGGGATACCGGCCGTACGACCAGTCGGTATTTAAATCGGCAACAGGCGAATAATCGCACAGGCTGCTGTCGGGCCGCGACAAAACCACAGGCTCCTCGCCTTTGCCCAGTTTGAAACTGGTATGAATTTCGCCGTTGGGATACACCGTATCTTTATCCGAGGCGAAGATCAGCAGAAAATCCTCCGACCCCAGCAGATATGCTGGGAACTGCCATTTGTAACGATCGAGCGAATCATCCGAAAGAAACCAGCCCTGAAGGTTGATGGTGCTGTCGAGCAGGCTGTACAACTCGATCCAGTCCGGCGAATCGCCATCGTAATCCGACAGGGTCGTATCGTTCGACGACTGATATTCGTTGATAAGAATTTGCTGGGAATAAGCATTAAATGCCAACATCAGCATAAACAGGGTAATTGCACTCCTTTTCATAAGGGTAATCATTTTATTTCTTTTGCTGGGAAACAGAGAATTAGCCTGTAAAAGTACAAAAAGCCGGAGTATATATCCGCATGAGAGAGAGATTTTTTTTGGTAGTATGCGAAATTATGCTCCTTCCGGGCGAAGCGAGGAATCTAATCTTACAAAAAAACCAACTTTTGGTTTTTCCTGTATACGGTTGATTTCTTTAAAAATTTTCTCTGGCGCAAATTTCCCATTATAGGGAAGGGTGAGGATTTATAAATGGCTCTGGCTGGCATACACAGCCTGAAAAGTTCGCCTGCTGCGCTGTTCGATCAGGATTGTGCGGTCACCAAGGTATTGATCAATGATCTCATCCGTAAAATGCCTGATGGTGAGCAATTCCAGACCATCGTTATAACGGATATAGAACTCCATGTTCAGGTCATCGATCAAAAGGGATAGTTTTTCTTTTGGATGATTGATGCATACGCTGAAACTGATGGCAGCGTTTTGCATCAGGTTGATCTTGATGTTGAACCGGTTGAATGCCTCAAAAAGCCGCTGCAATTTATCCTCGGCAACAAATGAGAAATCCCTGGACGAAAACGACATCAGCACCTGGTCCTGTTTCAGGATGAGGAAAGGAATCAGGTGATCGGCATCCTTGCTGTCGTGAATCATCGAACCTGGCGCATCGGGATTGGAAAAAGATTTTATGTAAAGCGGAATGCTTTTGTTTTGCAATGGCTTGATGGTTTTCGGATGCAGGATCTTGGCTCCGAAAAACGACAGCTCGATGGCTTCGCGATACGACAGGCGGGGAATGCAGCGGGTAACGCCAAAAAATACCGGGTCGGCATTAAGCAGTCCCTCCACATCTTTCCAAACCACCATTTGCTCTGCGTCAAGACAATAAGCCAGCATGGCCGCAGTAAAATCGGAACCCTCGCGGCCAAGAGTTACAGGCTTGCCGGAAAGGCTTTGCCCGATAAACCCCTGGGTGATCAGGATGTCCTGCGGGTGGTTTTCCCTGGCGGCAGTGCAGAGCTTCTGTATCTGTTCGCAGCTTTTCTGCCAGTCGGGGGCGGCATCGCGAAACCGGTCGTTGGTTTTAATGAGCTGTCCGGCATCAATCAGTATATTGCTGATGCCTTCGTATTTAAGGTACAGACTGATGATGCGTGTGGAAAGCCATTCGCCGAAAGGCACAATCCGGTCGTAAAATTCGTCGAAGCCACAATCGATTTCGGCAGCCAGTAGCCTGATCGACCCTAAGGCTTTGTCGAGATCGTTCAGGGCCGGTTCGGCTTCGTTGTGGAACAAGGAATCGATGATTTCGCCATGGTAAAGCGCGAACACTTTTAACTTGTCTTCGAATTGGTGCTGGCGGAAAAAAGCGGCTTCGCTCACTTCCTCCAGGGCATTGGTGGTTTTGCCCATGGCCGAAAACACCACTACCGGACGCTCCTTCTTATAGGATTCAAGTATGCTGCCCACATTGCGGATGGCTGCTGCGCTGTTGACCGATGCACCGCCGAATTTAAAAACTTTCATTTCTTCCGGTTTTCCTGAACATGCAAATTTATACGAAAACCCTTCGTCGGGTTTCCTTCAATTATTAAAGTTTCAAAAATAACTGGTGGTTTAAAGCGTTTGCATGTAAATTTGCTTTCAACAACGGAAAATTGCCACAAAATTGCCACAATACACCAGCAGCATGAAGATACATCACCTGTGCACAATCGCAGTTGTGAACCTGCTCCTTTTGTTCAGCCTGTCAGCGCGGGCACAGCAAACCGAAATTTTCGACGATCCCGAGGCCTCCTACCGCCTGGGCCTCGACCTGGTGGAGAAAAAACAGTATGGAGCAGCCCGACATACCTTCAGCCGGTTGCTGGAGGATTTGCCTGCCGGCGAATCGGTGATGAGGCTGGATGCAGAATATTATATCGCCCTGGCCGATTACAAGCTGGACCATCCGCAGGCAAAGAAAAAATTCGTAACCTTCATCCGCCACTATCCCGATCATACCAAAACCAACGAAGCCTGGCTGATCCTCGGACTAATCGAATATGATTCGCGCCGCTACCGCGATGCCATCGAAAGCCTCGAAAAAGTGGATCCGTACCGGCTTAGTCCCGAACAACTTCCTGAGTATCTTTACAAGCTGGGTTACAGCTATCTGCAAAAGGAAAATCACGATAAAGCCAAAGAAGTGTTTTTCCCGATCCTGAATACACCGTCGGAATACAGGGATGCTGCCAACTACTACTATGCCTATATTGCCTACGTTGAAAAGGATTATCCTGCCGCGCTGGAGTATTTCCAAAAACTCAGTCCCGATTCCGAATTTGCCGAAGAGGTGCCGTTTTACCTGCTGCAAATTAATTATATCAACAACGATTTCGACGCGATCATGCGCATCGGCCCCCAATTGATCGAAGAAGAGATTTCCGACAGGAAAAAACTTGTGGAGGCCTCACGGATTGTCGGCGAGGCTTTTTATACCAGAAAGATCTATGCCGAGGCACTGAAATACCTGGAGATGTACCGCGACGAAAGCCGCAAATCGCTTAGCCGCGATGAATACTACCAGCTTGCGTACAGCTATTATAAAGCCGGCGATTTTCAAAAAGCCATTGTTTATTTCGAAAAAGTAGTGGGCGGAAAAGACGACCTTTCCCAAAATGCATATTATCATCTCGGTGACTGCTACCTGCAAACCGGCGAGAAACAGTTTGCGCAAAATGCATTTTATTCGGCATACCAAACCGGCGACAACATGAGCATACGCGAAGACGCGCTGTTTAATTATGCCAAACTTGCTTACGAACTTTCTTACGATCCGTACAATATGGCCATTGATGCGCTGAAGGAATACATCAGCAATTATCCGGGCTCCGATCGCATCGACGAAGCCTACTCGTACCTCACCAGCCTGTTTCTTTCCACTAAGAACTACCAGTCGGCCATCGATGCCATCGAAAACATCCGGGTAAAAAACCGGGAGCTGCGTTCGGCCTATCAAAAAATCACCTACCTGAGGGGCGTGCAGCTTTTCAATGCAGGGCACCATGATGAAGCTCTTGAGAATTTCAGGAAGTCGCTCGGGAACAACTATGATTCCCAAATCACTGCAAAAGCGAAATTCTGGACCGGTGAAACCCATTTCCGCCTGGGCGAATACCCGCGGGCCATCGATTATTATGATGATTTCATGACTACCGACGGCGCCTACAACCTCGATATTTATCCCATGACAAAGTACAACCTCGGCTATGCCTATTTCAAAATGAAATACTACGACAATGCCGTGATTGCTTTTCAGCAGTACATCAGCCGTCCGGGGGATAATTCGCAGGCTTACGTAACGGATGCCCTGCTGCGGATCGGCGACTGCTATTTTGTGACCCAGAACTACAGCGAAGCCATCCGTAATTATGAAAAGGCGGTGATCCGCAATTCACCCGACAGCGATTATGCCATGTTTCAGAAGGCCTTATCGCAGGGGGCGATGGGCAACAACTCCGAAAAAATTACCACCTTGCAGTCGGTGATTCAGCGTTTCGCGCAATCATCGTATACTGATGATGCCTATTACGAAATTGCCGATACCTATCTGCTGATGAACAACGACCGCAATGCGCTGGATTGGTTCAACCGCCTGATCAGCAATTTTCCCAACAGCAGCTATAAGCTTAAGGCGCTGCAAAAAACCGGGCTGGTGTACTACAATAGCAATGATTATGATGCAGCCCTTGAGGTGCTGAAAAAACTGGCCACGGATTACCCGGGCACCACAGAGTCGAAGGAGGCGCTGGCTACCATTCGCAATATCTATATGGATAAAAATGCCGTATCGGAGTATTTCGCTTTCGCGGAAACGCTGCCATTTGCCAATGTGACGGTGTCGGAGCAGGATTCCATTACCTATCTTTCGGCTGAAAATCTGTACATGAACAATGATTGCAATGCTGCCATTGATGCCTTCGGGGAATACCTGAGCCGTTTCGAAAAAGGTGCATTTGTATTGAATGCCCACTATTACAAGGCCGAATGCGAGTACAGAACCGGCGACATGGATGCTGCCATCGAAGATTATAATTTCGTGCTGTCGTATCCCAAGTCGCGATTTACCGAAAATGCGCTCTTGCGTGCTGGGGAAATTAATTTCGACAGGCAGAATTATGAAGCGGCGCTGGAAAATTTCCGGCAGCTCGAACTCAATGCCGATTACCAGTCGAATGTAACCACGGCGCTATACGGGCAGTTGCGCAGCCATTACCACCTCGATCAGTTTGATGAAGCACTGGACGCGGCGGATGTTTTTTTACAGCGCGAGCGCCTTACCAACGAGCAGATCGTTACTGCCAACTATATCAGGGCCAAATCGGCGCTTGCACTTGAAAGGAACGATGCAGCCGTGGATGCATTGCAAAACACGGTTGAGCTATCCGAAGGAGATATGGGTGCCGAAGCCAAATTCCTGCTGGCTTCCATCCGCTATCAACAGGGCCGCTACGACCGCGCCGAGGAACTGATTTTCGAGCTGGCGAACGACTACCCCGCCAGCGAATACTGGAAAGCCCGTGCATTTATCATGCTGGCGGATATCTACGGCCGCAACGGCAATACTTTCCAGGCAAAGCAAACCCTGCAAAGCATCATCGACAATTATCCCGGTGAGGATCTGCGCGAGATCGCTGCGCAGAAATTAACCACCATCCAGCGCGAGGAAGAACAGCAGCAACAGCAGCAGGGCGATACCATCAGGAACGACAAATAAAATTTCGGGCAGTAGAATGAACATCATCATGAAAAATAAAGATGCGAAGATAAAGGTGATAGCCAATCAGGTGAAAGCAAATCTGATTCTGGCAATGCTGTTGGTGCCGGTTTTGATCTTCGGTCAGGGCCGCAACCAGGAGGTGACCATCATTGCACCTTACCAGGCTACCATTTCTGATGCCTTCAAGCTGCAGCTTAATCCTGCGGTGGCCGATAGTGCGGTGGAGATGCCGCGGCTCGATTACAGCATCCAGGCCGAGCCTTACTACACCACATTCGAGGTACAGCCCCTGGATCCGGTGTTTATCCAGGTGGATCCCGAAGAAACCCTGACCCGAAACTACCTGCGAGCCGGGTTCGGCAACTATACCATGCCCTATGTGGAGCTGTTTTCAAACAGCCTGGCCTCCGATGAGTTTTCGCTGGGTTTTCATGCCCGGCATCTTTCTTCGCAGGGCGAAATAGAGGATTATGCCCACAGCGCCTTCAGCCACAACCGGGTGGGGCTTTACGGTAAACGCTACCTGAAAAACCGGGTGTTGTCGGCAAAAGTTTTTTATAACCGGGACGTGGTGCATTACTATGGATATAAACCCGTGGATTATACTACAGTGGATCTTACGGAAGAGCAACTAAAACAGCGCTACTCGCTGTTGGGCCTGAATACCTCGCTGGCCAGCAACCATAAGCGCAACAACAAACTCAATTATGATGCAGCCCTGAGTTTTTACCGGCTCGACGACCTCTACGAAACGAGCGAGACTTTTGTCGGATTTGACGCAAACATCAATTCGCAGGATGATATCTTCGGTTTTGCCGATCAACAGGAACTGGGTGTGGATTTCCGGGCAGGGTATTACCATAACAGCGACAGCATCGATAGCCAGGGAAATATTCTTGCCTCATTGAAGCCCTACGTCAGTTTTAATCTCGAATACCTCGACCTGACTTTGGGTGTGGAAGGCGCCATGGCCGGCGATTCGGCCACTGAATTTTATATTTATCCTGCCGTGCGTGCATCTTATCAGGTAATTCCTGACTACCTCCGGTTTTATGCTGCAGCTTCCGGCGGGCTGCAACGCAACAGTTTCCGGAAAGTAACCGAGGCTAATCCCTGGGCAAATTCCATCTTTCCGATGGGATTTACCAATACAAAGTACGAGATCAGGGCGGGAATTACCGGAAGGTTCGACCTGCTGGTGGATTATAATTTCAGCGTATCCTGGTCCGAAGTGGAAAACATGATGTTTTTCATCAATGATTTTTACAGCAGTTTCAGCCCTGAAATCCCGGTTGTCTTAGGGAATAAATTTACGGCTGTATATGACGATGTAAAGCTTACTACGGTGCGGCTCGAAGCCGGCTATGAGCAGATCGAACGGCTCGATATTCTTTTCAATGCCAGCTACCGCAATTACCAGATGTCCACCGAAGCCGAGCCATGGCACAAACCGGCACTGGAAGCCGATATTCTGGGTGAGTATTTTGTTACCCCGGATTTTTCGGTATCAGGACAATTGTTCTTCCAAAGCCAAATCTACGCAAAGGTGCTCAGGGAAGGTGAATTGCAGATTGCCAAACGCGGCGCCTATGCCGATATAAATCTTGGTGCGGAGTACCGTTTTAACGACCGGGTTTCGGCTTTTGCACAGATCAACAACGTTGCCGCAACACGATATTTCCGTTGGTACAATTACCCATCGCAACGCATCAGTGCGATGGGCGGCCTTACATTTTCTTTCTGATTTTCAAAAGCATTTTATCCTCCACGGATAAATCTTCTGAAAGCCTTGTGGTGTGGGCTGTGCAGAAGCTTTTAAATAGCCATGCTTTTGTTAACAAAATTTGTTGATAAAAATGCCCTTTTGTGGCTGTAAAATCATGATAATTAGAAAGATATTTCGTATTTTTGCATGGCTTTACCCAACTATTTTCAATTGATTGATTATGACAGCAGAAGAAAAAAGTCTATCCGCAAAAGATTATTCAGCCAATAACATCCAGGTATTAGAAGGACTTGAAGCCGTAAGGAAACGGCCCGCGATGTACATTGGCGATGTGAGCACAAAAGGATTGCATCACCTGGTTTACGAGGTGGTGGATAATTCCATCGATGAAGCCCTGGCAGGCTATTGCGATGAGATCAGTGTAACCATACATTCCGATAATTCCATTACGGTAGTGGATAACGGCCGTGGCATTCCCACAGGCCTGCATGAAAAAGAAAACCGCTCGGCCCTCGAGGTAGTGATGACCGTGCTGCACGCCGGTGGGAAATTTGATAAAGGATCCTATAAGGTCTCAGGAGGTCTGCACGGTGTAGGTGTATCCTGCGTAAATGCGCTCTCTTCGAAGCTTATCGCTACCGTTTACCGCGAAGGCAAAATTTTCTATCAGGAATACAGCCTCGGCAAACCGCAACATCCGGTGCAAGTGATTGGCGAAAGCCAGGAAACCGGTACCAGGGTGACCTTTAAACCCGATACCTCGATCTTTATTACAGAGGTTTACGATTATGATACACTGTCGTCAAGGCTGCGCGAACTGGCATTCCTCAACAAAGGCATCCGCCTGAACATCACCGATGAACGCACTATAGATGAAGAGGGAAATTTCCTTACCGAAAGCTTTTATTCGGAAGGAGGGCTGGCTGACTTCATCAACTATCTGGATGCCAATCGCGAAAAGTTGATGCCAAATCCGATTTCAATCGAAGGTGAGAAAAACGACATCCCCATCGAAATCTCCATGCAGTACAATACCTCATTTGCAGAAAACCTGCATTCGTACGTGAACAACATCAACACACATGAAGGCGGTACCCACCTTGCCGGGTTCAGGCGCGGGCTCACCCGTACGCTGAAAGGCTATGCCGAGAAATCGGGAATGCTCTCCAAGCTGAAATTCGACATCAACGGCGATGATTTCCGTGAAGGACTTACCGCGATTATTTCGGTGAAGGTTGCCGAACCGCAGTTTGAAGGGCAGACCAAAACCAAACTCGGTAACTCGGAAGTGATGGGTGCCGTAGACCAGATGGTCAGCGAATCGCTGTCGCATTACCTGGAGGAAAACCCGAAGGAAGCCAAAACCATCGTAAACAAGGTGATCCTGGCGGCAACCGCACGCCATGCGGCACGCAAGGCCCGCGAGCTGGTGCAGCGTAAAAACGTGCTGAGCGGATCGGGGCTTCCCGGAAAACTTAGCGACTGCAGTGAGCGCGATCCCGCACTGAGCGAGATATACCTGGTGGAGGGCGACTCTGCAGGCGGAACAGCCAAAGCAGGACGCGACCGGAAATTTCAGGCCATCCTGCCGCTCAGGGGTAAGATCCTTAACGTGGAAAAAGCTATGCAGCACAAAATCTTCGAAAGCGAAGAAATCAAAAATATGTTTACGGCGCTGGGCGTATCAATCGGTACCGATGAGGATAGCAAGGCGCTCAATCTCGACAAACTGCGCTACCACAAGATCATTATCATGACCGATGCCGATGTGGACGGAAGCCACATCGCCACACTTATCCTGACATTCTTTTTCAGGTACATGAAAGATCTTATCGAAAGAGGCTACGTCTACATTGCCACGCCGCCGCTCTACCTTATCCGCAAAGGCAAGGAAGAACGCTATTGCTGGTCGGAAGAAGAACGGAATGACCTGGTGAAGGAATGGTCGGTGAATGGTGAAGGCAAAGGGATACATATCCAGCGCTACAAAGGTTTGGGTGAGATGAACGCCGAGCAGTTGTGGTTAACGACTATGGATCCTGAAAACCGTATCCTGCGCCAGGTGACCATTGAGAACGGAACCGAAGCCGACCGCATCTTCTCCATGCTGATGGGTGATGAGGTGCCGCCGCGCCGCGATTTTATCGAAAAAAACGCTAAATACGCCAATATCGACGTTTAGCAGAGAATCATTTTTATTCCTTTAGTGGACCTCCCGGAGAAATCCGGGAGGTTTTTTTGTGCCTTTTTTTTAAAAAGCAGTTGATCTATAGGTTGAAAGACACGCCCGGTGAGGTTTACAGAATTGAACATGCGTGTTTTTTTGGCCACGAAATAATTGTGGCTCGAAGGCACAAAAAAACCACATAGATTTCCATGATTATTACCCATTAAAGCTGTGGGTATGAGTATTACAGCAGGCGCTAAATCAATCGTCCTCAAACAGCTTTTCCTTGGAAACCTTCTCCACTTCATCGCCGTTTTCGAGGGTGCGGGATATGGCCCGGTAGGGTCCCACGATGATCTCCTGGCCCTCTTGCAGGCCGGAAACGATCTGGATGTAGGTGTTGTCCTGAATGCCCGGTTCTACGGCTACCATATCGGCTTCGCCGTCGTTGTAAACAAAAACATATTCCTTAATATCGGTTTCCACTTTATTGTTGTCTTCACCTGCGTCGCGGTTGCGGTCGCTGTCGATGCGTGCTGTCACGGATTTGCCGGTGCTGTCGGCCCGTGTGGTTACGGCCTGAATGGGAACGGTGAGCACTTGCGATTCGGTTTTGGTCTGAATGTCCACGGTGGTTGACATGCCCGGTCTGAAGGGTGAAAATGCTGTTGTGTTTTTCGGGATCAGATCTTCGTACGATTCTTTGAGCAGCCTGATCTTCACCTCAAAATTGGTGACCTGGTCGGCGCTCACGCCGGTCACGTCGGCCGAGGTGGCAATTTCGGTGATGATCCCCTTGAATTTGCGGTTCAGGTAGGCATCCACTTCGATGAGGCTGGTATCGCCCATGTGTACACGCACGATGTCGTTTTCGTTTACCTGCACCACCGCTTCCATGGAATTGAGGTTTGCAATGCGCATCATTTCGGTACCTGCCGAAAACTGCGATGCACCCGCTACGCGCTCGCCCTTTTCCACGATCAGGCGCGACACGGTGCCATCGGTGGGAGCATAGATGGCGGTTTTGGTGAGGTTTTCGCGTGCCTCCTTTAGCGAAGCTTCGGCGCTGGCCACCTGGAACTCGGCAGCGCGCACACTTTCTTCGGCAGCATCAACCTCGGCGGCGGCCACTTCATACTGGGCTTTTGCTGCATCGTATTCCGAATCCGAGATCACATTTTGCTCGTACAGCTTTTTGTTTCGTTCATACGATAGTTTGGCATTGGTAAACTGTGCCGTGGTCTGCGCCAGCCTTGCCCGCGCATTTGCCAGGTTGGCTTTTTGCGATTGCAGGCTGGCTTCCATGCGTTCGTAATTCGAGAGGTAAATTTCCGGATCGATCTTGGCCAAAAGGTCACCCTCGTGCACCTCATCGCCTTCCCTGACGTGCAACTCAACCACCTCGCCGGAAATGTACGGCGTAATCTTCACTTCGGTTTCAGGCTGTATTTTCCCGTTGGCCGAAACCGTTTCCACAATGGTCCGCCTTCCAACCAGGTCGGTGGTCACCTTGATGGTGTCGTCGGGACCGATCACACCACGACTTTTCAGCACTGCCAGTACAATGACCAAAATTACCAGGGCTGCACCGACCAGGATAAGCTTTTTTCTGTTCATCTTGTAAATTTTTCCGTGTAACGGGTTTAATTTCTTGGAAATTAATTGCAGGCTCAAAAGTATAAAAACTAACGCGAAATGCCTGCATGCAACTTATGTATTCTCAAAAATTAAAAGAACGTACCTGCAGCGGATAAACAATGAAGCCGGAAACCCTGATGGGCCCGGCTTGCATCATCGTGTAGTTGTGGGAAAAAACCGCAGTTAGCAAAGGAATAGTCCGGTTTAGTAGTTTTCGAGTGTGAGCGGTTTACCCATGTAGAAATCGAGTATTTTGGTTTTGAAAATATAGTCGAATTTTGTGCGGATCAATTCCGATTCGGCGGCGGTAAGCTGTGTTTTGGCAATGTTGTAATCCACCGAATTGGCCATCCCCACATTAAATCTTTGTTCGGTATACCTGAAGGACTCTTCAATGGAGTTCAGCGATTTTTGTGTGGCCACGTAGGTTTTGTATGCAGCCCGCGCGTCGTTGTAGGACTGTTCGATGGTTTTCCGCAGGTTGTTTTTGGTAAGCTCCAGTTCGTATTCTGCGTTGGCAGCCTGCATTTTGGCGCGGCTGACATTGGAAGAAACCTGATATCCGTTGAAGATCGGAATGTTGAGGTTGACCCCAAGGTAGCGTGCCTGATTGTTTTCGAATTGTTCTCCGAAAGGAATCACATCTGTATAGGTGAATGTAGCAGTATCCAGTTCCCTGAACTGATTTGAATAATTGGTGCTCCACCCGCCCTGCAAAGAAAGTACCGGACTGCGGCCTCCCTGGGCAATATCCACGCTTTTGTAAGCACTTTCCACATCAAGCTCGGCACTTTTTATTTCCGGCTGATTGATGATGGCATATTCATACACGTCGCTCACCGGAATCAGGTCCATGGCAGGATCAACATCAAATTCAGGAATTGCAATGTCAAAATCGGTGTTGGCCGGCAGGTCAAGCAATTGCAGCAGATCGAGGTAGGCCAGTTCCAGCGAGTTTTCGTAATTGATCAGGTTAATCTCCTCCGAAGCGCCCTGGGCCTGGATTTCCAGCAGGCTTCCGCGGGCAAGTGTTCCGGCGTCTACCATCTTTTCAGTACGGTTGATCTGCTCATTGGTAATGTTTACCTGCTCCTGAGCCACACGAACAAGTTCCTTATTAAAAATGATCGACAGATAGGCCTGGGTAAGCAACAGCGAAATATCGTCCTTCACTTTGTCGGCAGCGAATTTGCTGGCCTGAAAATCGATCTTGTCTTTTTTGATCGCATTTTGGTATTGCAAGCCGCCAAAAAGCCGCATGTTCGCATCCAGGTTGAAATATGCCTGGTTGGTTTCGCGATTGTAATAGCGGTAATCGGTGCGGTCGAGCACACGGCCCCAGTTATAACTAAAGGAAGTGTTTCCGTTTAGGCTGGGAAGCAAACTCAGTTTACTCTCCAGCAGATCCACTTCGCTCATTTCCACATTCAGTTCGCTTTGCTTGATCCGGATATTGTTTTCGATCGCATAGTAAATACAATCCTCGAGGGTCCAGATCCTGTTTTGAGCGATGGTTCCGGTAGCGGACAACATCAGCAGTGAAAGCAGGAGGAAAAAAGTGACTCGCTTTGCGGTTTTTCGATTTTTCATGTGATTGCTTTTATATGGCGTAGCATAAATTCTGCGCAAATATAAGTTTTATCCTTTCAATGTGCTGCCATCTAACTAAAAACATGCCATCAGTTGTAATCATCATAAAATCAATTCTTAAGAACAAAAGGCCTGATCCTGTCAGCGGATTTGTGTTCACCATCCTACATCGGTTGTTCGATTATGGACAGGAAAACCAAGAATGGAACTCGTAATCGGAGAAGGTAAGGCGATTGTTCATCCCCTAAAAAATGTACCTTTACGTGCTGAAAACGTTCTCCCAAAAATTCAGAATAATGAAAATCCGTATGCTTTTTCTTGCTTCGCTGCTGATTGCGGCGGCTTTGCCGGCTTACAGTCAGTATCATCATGGAGATGGGCCACATCTTAGGTCTTTCAAGCGATCGATCATCAGCGATACGCTGGACGCGGTGAAATACGAAATTCACCTGAATGAGGTTAACACTACCGATCAGACCCTTGCCGCCAATACGTTTGTGACGCTGGTTCCGAAGGTGGACAACCTCCAGCAACTCACCCTGGAACTGCTCGACCTCACCGTGGATCAGGTATTTGTAAATGGCGTGGAAATTACAGGTTTTACCCATGCCAACCCGATGCTGTACATCCCGCTGAACAATCCTGTGAATACCGGCGATACGCTGGTCGCAGAAGTGGTTTATCACGGGCAGCCCTTCCACGAAGATTGGGGCGGTTTTCACTGGAGCGGCGAATATGCTTTTAATCTCGGCGTGGGTTTTGTCTCCGATCCGCACAACCTGGGAAAAGCCTGGTTTCCGTGTATCGACGATTTTCACGACAGGGCCCTCTACGAAATTTATGTAACCACCGAAAACCCTAAAAAAGCGGTTTGCGGCGGCACGCTCATGCAAACCATCGACAATGGCGATGGCACCACTACCTGGCACTGGAAACTGCATGACGATATTCCCACCTATCTGGCGTCTGTGGCGGTGGGCGAATACGAGAATGTCCCATCGTCGTTCACGTCGGTGTCCGGCCAGGAAATCCCTATCGGCATCTGGGTAAAACCCTACGACACCGCCAAGGTGGCCGGTTCGTTCGCCACACTGGTGCCGGTGCTGGAGGCTTTCGAGGAATATTTCGGGCCGTACCGGTGGGAGCGAGTGGGCTACGTGGGCACCGCCATCGGTGCCATGGAGCATTCCACCAATATTGCCTATCCGCATTTTTGCATCAACGGAACCCTGGCTTACGAGTCCCTGATGGCGCATGAGCTGTCGCACCAGTATTTCGGCGACCTGGTCACCTGCGCTTCGGCAGAGGATATGTGGCTTAATGAGGGCTGGGCCGTTTTTTGCGAATCGCTGTACCGTGAAGCGATTTATGGCCCCGAGGCTTATCACGCCGATATGTTCAGCCGGCACAAAAATGTGCTGCAAACTGCCCATATCACCGATGGGAGCTACCTGGCCCTTTACGGTATTCCAACAGAATACACCTATGGAATGACGGTTTACCAGAAGGGTGCGCTGGTAACCCACAGCCTCCGCCATTACATGGGCGACGAGCTGTTTTTCCCGGCAGTAAAAGCCTACATCGAAGAATTTGAATTCGACTATGCCTCGTCATGGGAACTGAGGGATTTCCTGAGTGCCCACAGCGGCATGGAACTGACCGACTTTTTCGACGCATGGGTGTTTGCTCCCGGATTCCCGGAGTTTTCGATCGATTCGTTCAATGTGCAGCCTTCAGGAGGTAATTTCGAAGTTACGGTTTATGCGCGCCAGAAATGGAAAGGCCCTGACAACCTGGCCAATTCCAACCGTGTGGAGGTAACCTTTATGAACACCGGCCATGAAACGGAAACCCATCTGATGGAATTTTCAGGTGCTACAGGCAGCCAGACATTTACCTCACCATTCGAACCCGAAATTGTTATGATGGATTTTTATGATAAAGCCTGCGATGCCACCACCGATCTGAAAATCACAATCAGCGAACCGGAAGACATGAACCTATACGAAATCTTTGCAAAGCTTTTTGTTGAAAACATTCCTGCTGGCGATTCCATCTTTTTGAGAATGACCCATCGCTGGGTGCCCCCCGATAGCCTGAAGCAACCTGTAAACGGATTGATGCTTTCGGATAAGCATCACTGGCGCGTCGACGGCATCATCCCCGAAGGAACGGTTATGGCCGGAAGTTTCATGTACAACAAATACAACGATCTCGACAACAACCTGATGGAAGACCCTAACGATTCGCTGGTAATCCTCTACCGCCCGTCACGCGCAGCCGAATGGCAGGGGGTGGCATCTGAAATGGTGGGATCGCCGTTTGTGGGCTATTATAAAGTGCTGGATCTGCAGCCCGGCGAATACACCCTGGCGGTGTGGGACGACCAGTTTGTGAATATCAAAGAACAGTCCGAACCTAAAACGAAGGGCTTCAGGCTCTACCCAAATCCTTCCAATAATATGGTGACCATCGAATCGCCGGCATCACCACCAAGCCAGGTCATCGTTTTTGATGCCAATGCCCGGCAGGTGTCACGGCTAGTGTGGCCGGAAGCCTCTGGCAGGCTCGAATGGAACGTGAACGATATGCCCGACGGAACCTATCTTTTGAAGTTCCTTGATGGCAATGGAAAAGAAATCGCTGCTGAAAAACTCATAATCAACTGAAGGGAAGATGATACAGAATAAAATTGACGACGGTCACTATCAGGGTTTCTGGATCGAGTGGTACGATGACCTGCTGAAAGGCGAAACCAGCGACCTGAATTTTTACACCGGAATCCTGGAGCCTTCAGATGGTCCGGTGCTTGAGCTTGCCTGCGGTACGGGCCGCATGATGCTGGCCCTGATGGACAAAAGCATCGTAACCCACGGCCTCGATATTTCGGAGCCGATGCTGGAGATTTGCCGGAAAAAGCTTTCCGGTCAGATTTTCGATACCGTGCTTTACCGGCAGGATGTGACGGATATGAAACTCCCGCGGACCTACCCGACGATCATTGCCTCCGGCGGATCATTCCAGCTCGTTTCCACCCATGATCAGGCGTTGAAAGCCCTGGAAAACATTTTTAAATCTCTGGATGAAAACGGCAGGTTCATCTGCGACCTGTGGATCCCCTGGGACGAACTGATTGCAAACGAACAAAAAACCTGGAAGGTGGGTAGGGTGGCTGAAAGACCTGACGGCACAAGAATGGTGGTGTCGTATTCCAAGGAATTTCACCACAGGGAGCAGATGCAAACCGGGCTGTTTAAATATGAAATGTT
>JBKHBQ010000273.1:0-5256 GCA_046542305.1 Bacteroidales bacterium | reverse complement strand
TCGGGGTTTTCCTGCGGACCCTGTCCGGTGTATTCGCCATCGGCATCGAAATATTCGTAATAAAGATCGCCATATATATCTTCCCCGGTTTTCATGATCGACATGCTGGCCCAGCTTTCAATGCCGGGCACAAATTCTCCGTTGATCTTCATGTCGATGCCCGTGGCATAGCCTTTCGCCCTCTGGTCGGCATAATAGCGGATGCGCACATTATCCACCTCATACGGAATTAAATCGTCGAGGAATTTGTAATACATTTCCGTGACAAATTTGAACGGTCTGCCCCAGATCAGCAGGTTCCAGTCGGTGCCGGCCACGAGGTGGATGGATTTCTGGGCTTTTTGTCCGTAAACGATGTTGCCCTGAAAATCGCGCAGTTCCTTGTAAAATGGCGGCTGGTAATAATATCCGGCCGAAAGGCGGAACAAAAGATCATTGTCCCAGTCGGGATGATAAGAAAGTGAGGCTCTCGGGCTCACCAGCAACTCCTCGTTAAAATCCCAGTAATTGCCCCTGATGCCGGCCGTAACGGAAAAAACCCGCTGCTCATCTGCCAGGTTCCAGGTATTCTGGATGAATCCGGTGTAACGATTCGAGCTGATATTCACGCTCGATTTGGCCAGAAAATCCATGGTAAGCGGGTAAATCGTCGGATCGGGCTGCCCGATGGCATCGGGCGGATGCGGAAGGGTGTATCCTGCCGAATCGATAAGTTCCCACTCGTGCAGTTCGTCGTCGATTTCTTCGTGCTGAAATTTTACGCCCCAGGTAAGGAAATTTCTTTCCGTTTCGTACGATCCCTGATGGGTAGCGTTCATCACCGTGGCATTCAGAAAATTTCTTGCATGGTTCAGGAAGGTACCCACACCCTGGGTTTGCACTACCTCGCCAAAATCTTCATCGCCCAGCCCGGTTTCTACCTGGCCTATCCAGTATTGTCCCTGGATATCGAAAGTCTCCGATTCGTCGCTTCTGTATGCAGAAGTGATGAATTTTAGTTGCAGGTTGGATTTGGGCTTGTAGGTGAGTTTGAGGGCGCCCATATAAGTTTTGTACTCATCCACTTCCTGCCCGTCGAAATAGATGGTGAGCCGCTTGGCCTGGTTGATGGTTCCGAAACTGGTTTCCCGCGTCTGGGGTACCAGCTTGAATTTGTTGTCGGCGACGTTTCCAAGGAATGACAGTTCCAGTTTGTCGCTAAGCTGGTATCGGAGCAACGTCTGAATATCGAGGAAAGATGGCTGGTAATCGCCTTCCGTTTCCAGCGCATTGAGTACATATTGATTGGTTTTGTAACGTACTCCCGCCAGATAGGAAAATTTCCGGTTTTTGCTGATCCCTTCCAGGTGCGTGGAAGCGCCCAGCAGGCTCAGCGAAACCGAGCCGGCAAATTCTACCGGACGCCTGTACTGGATATCGAGTACCGACGACATTTTATCCCCATAGCGGGCGTTAAAGCCTCCTGCTGAGAAAAGAATAGATGAGGTGAGGTCGGAATTCAGAAAACTCAATCCTTCCTGCTGTCCCGAGCGGATGAGGAACGGCCGGTAAATCTCGATGTCGTTCACATACACCAGATTTTCGTCGAAATTCCCTCCCCGCACCGAATACTGCGAACTCAATTCGTTGTTTGACGCCACCCCGGGCAGTGTCTTTACAAGCGACTCCACACTTCCTGTCACCGTTGGAATCACGGCCACCTCTTTAGGGTCGATGCGTTGAAGGTTGGTGTTGCGGATGCGCTCGTCCTGAATCACGATATCCGGAAGCATTTCCGCCGATTCCTTCATTACAGGATTGATGATTTTGATCTCGTTTTCACCGACCGTAATTATGTGCTCCTGCTTTTCGTAGCCCACAAAGGAAAAGACCAGCGTGATTTCCTCACCGCCGGGAACTTCGATCTGATAGGCGCCTTTATTATCCGATACTGTGCCGCCGGGCAATCCCATAATGGAAATGTTCACCAGTTCGAGTGGTTTATTGCGCTCGTCGGTTATCATGCCATGCACCATGGCGGTTCCTTCGCCCTGCGAAAAAGCCGGAACAGTGGTAAACAGTGCGAGCAAAAAGATTACCGGATAAATTGCTCCTGCGAAGCGATTTCGATTCCTGTTCAATGTCAATAGTTTTATCGCTGCCAAATCTACAATTTTTAGTCTTTGTTCCCTTTAAATTTTCCTTCCTTCCAGGCTTTGATGAACTGCGCCCATGCAAACGGATTCAGCAGGCTGATGGGCTGGGTTTGCCCGGCATGATAAAGTTTGCTGGTCTGGTTCTGCACATAATTGGTGTAGTTCATGCTGCCGTCCATTTTATAGTTAAGGGCCAGTTCCTTCATCTCCTGTTTAGCCAGATTTTTTCGGGCGATTTCAATGTCGTCGTCGGGAATATCCAGTTCGATAAAGGCCTGCTTGAAATCCTCTTCCGTAGGCCAGGGGTAGATCACGGTGGGTTCGAGCATGATGGTGTCGGCATTCATCACATGGATAAGTGAATATCTTTTTGCGGTGATGGTATCCGGGATTACAAAAGTATTGTCCTTGTATCCGATGGCCGAAAACTGGATGGTATCGTTGCGCAGGGCCACAAAGGAAAAATAGCCGTAATAGTCGCAGATGGTGCCGCGGCGGGTATTTTTTATAATGATGTTGGTGAAGGGAACGGGCTGAAGACTGTCGTTGACCACCACACCCGAAAACTGCACCACATCCGGATCGGGTTTCTGCTGCACATCTTCCGGTTGCTCCTGCGAAAGGAGTGCCGGCATCAACGCCAGAAACGTGCATATGCTCAGTATAAATCGCTTCATCCGGATGCGCTTGATTTGGTGTGCTTGCAAAAATTTCAGGTGTTAGAACGCCGGGGCCGGGGTTTTATTTTTTCTGCACCGCAATGCTTCATGCGCCCTTGCCAACAGCGCGAAACAAAAAATGCCGTTACACCTTTTGGCATAACAGCATTTCTTAAATATTCTGTGCAGGAAAATTATACCGTGCAGGTACCTTTGGCGCGGTATTCCTGAAGTACAGGATAAATTCCCTTTTTATTGATCGTCCTCAAAACCGAGGTGGTTACCTTGATGGTCACCCAGCGGTTTTCTTCCGGAATGAAAAATTTCTTGGTTTGCAGGTTCGGGTAAAACCATTTTTTGGTCTTCACGTTCGAGTGTGAAACCTTGTGCCCGACCATCATCTTTTTGCCTGTTATATCGCAAGTACGTGCCATTGTTCTTATCTTTTCGGATTATTTTTTCAAAACGGAGTGCAAAGGACGGATTTTTTTCTGAATTGGCAAATATATTTTTAAATTTTTTTTGATGATGAGAAGGTATTAAATCCATGAATCATCGGTAAATGGCGGAAATGTTTTTAAAATTATTTATCATGATCAAGTGAAAAATCAGTAGATTTGAAGGAAAATTGAAAAATGATGCGCGTAGTTCTGATTTTTGTATTGCTGATGATGACCGTGGTTTTACAGGCACAGGATGTTGAGTTCTTCAGGGAAGATCTCGAATTCAGGCTCCGCGTGGATGAATTCAGCGTGAACGGGTTGTATTATTTCAGAAATCCTGCAGCCCATCCGGTAAAGCAGGTGCTTTTTTATCCTTTTCCTGATGAGGCCTTGTATGGAAAAGTGTCGGAAGTATTCGCCACGCAACTGCCCGACAGCGCCTCGTGTTTCATAAGCCGCACCACAACCGGAGCCATGATCCGCCTCGAAATCCCGCCGAAATACGAAAAGGTGCTGAGGATCGGGTACACCCAACACCCGCCAGGCAATTTTGCCAAATACATTATCACCACCACACAGAACTGGGAAAAACCCTTTGAACTTGCAAATTATGTTTTAATTGTGCCGGATGATCTGGAGATTAAATCGTTTTCCATTCCACCAGATGATTTCGTCGATCAGAAAAATGCTACGATATATTCCTGGAAGCGGAAGGATTTTATGCCGCAGGTGGATTTCGAGTTTACTTTTTAACCGGATAGGATCATAGTTTTCCACAATTCACCTGTTGATGAAAAAATTGGATTTACTGTTTATCCTGTCCGCCGAATATTACCTTTGCAGGTTTAACCCTGAATGGCATGCGAATCGGAACAAAACTCGGAATATACCAACTTGTATTTTTACTGCCGCTCCTGCTGGCCTTTGATGCTGGTGCACAGCAATACCGCGAGGTGAAGCCCGAACCGGGCGACGGAGTATTCAGCCTGTTGCGAAGGTACAACATGAACCCGTCGGATTATTTCAATACATTTATCGATCTGAACAAGAATAAACTGGGTGACGACCTGCAGTTGAAAAAACACGAAGTTTACCGCCTGCCGGTTTCCGAATCTGCACCGACGGATAAGAAGCCCGAAACGGGTGTTTTCCCGATTTTCGGGAAGGAATACAAAGAAGTCGAATTCAAGGATAACCAGTTGCAGGGAGCCATTTACTATATTGTGGCCGGACATGGCGGCCCCGACCCGGGAGCGGTGGGCAAGAAAGATGGTCACCTGCTTTGCGAGGACGAATATGCTTACGACATTGCGCTGCGACTTGCCCGCAGCCTGCTCGAACACAACGCCACGGTTTACCTCATCACGCGCGATCCCGACGACGGCATCCGCGACCAAAGATTCCTGGAATGTGATAAGGACGAATACTGCTATGGCGACCTGCAAATACCTATCAATCCGACGCGGCGATTGCGGCAGCGGGTGGATGAAATCAACAAGCTTTACGACAAATATCGCGGCCGTTATCAGCGGATGGTGGAACTGCACGTGGATTCGCGGTACCATGGGCAGAATGTGGACGTCTTTTTCTATTACCACCCCGGTAGCACGAAGGGTAAGGAACTGAACCAGACCCTGTATCGTACCATTAAAGCAAAATACGACGAGCACCAGCCCGGGCGTGGGTATCGGGGCACGGTTACCAGCCGCAGGTTGTACATGATCCGCAATACAAAACCCGTTTCAAGCTACATCGAACTGGGCAATATCAATCACCAGCGCGACCAACAGCGGATCATCAAGGTCGACAACCGTCAGGCCATCGCCAACTGGCTCACCCTCGGACTGATTAAGGATTTTGAGATGTCGAAGTAGGAGGGGCGCTGTGATAGTTGGAACTCGACAAGGAGATAAGGAGATAAGGAGACAAGGAGACAAGGAGACAAGGAGATAAGGAGATAAGGAGTTGTGCGGTATACTGGAAAAGCCCACGCACAAACAGCACATTTGGTTTTTGCCT
>JBKHBQ010000272.1:0-5266 GCA_046542305.1 Bacteroidales bacterium | reverse complement strand
TACTTGTAATGAAATCAATGAGTTGCATTAAGTAACTTTGTGAATTCCTGGTGCCCTGGAGCCTTGATGGCATTTTTTTGCCACTAAGACTCTAAAACACAAAGATTAGCACTAAGCAATCATAAGTAGATTTACAAAATACAGGTTATCATCATGTTTTATTTCGAACTCAGGTTAATAAGTTTTCCACGTAGCCGGGAAGGTTGTAAATGGTTGTCATGGATTTTGCGATGAGCAATTAACGGACAACGACTATCTCCTGTACGCTTACCAAAAATTTCCCGATACAAAAGATGTGTGATATGCCAGGATTGGTATCTTTACATTCAAAAAATTACGGTCATACGAAAAGCAATGGATCAGCAAAAGCCTACTTATCAGGATTTACAGGAGCGTATCAGCCATCTTGAAAGCCTGTTGGAACAAAAATCGAAAGGTGATTTTCTGGAAAATGCGTTTGAATCGTCAAGCATCGGCGTGGCGCAGGTTACCCCCGAAGGCAAATTCATACTGGTGAACCGGAGGTTTTGCGAAATGCTCGGGTATTCGGCTGATGAATTATACCGGTTAAATTTCAGTGATATTACCCACCCCGATGACAGAAGCCCGGAGGAGAAGTTTTTTTCAGAAATTCTTGCCGGCACTACCGATCAATACCAGATCGAAAAACGCTACCTTCATAAAACAGGCCGGGAGGTATGGATCAGGCTTTATGCCAAAGGAATAAGAAATGAACAAGGCAAAATTGTGTATGGCGTGGCCAATGTAGTGGAAATATCCGACCTGAAAAATGCGGAGGAAGCACTGCGCAGAAGTGAGCGAAAATACAGGCAACTGATCGAAAATATCAATGATATTATTTGGGAGAACAATTCGGAGGGCGTTTGCACCTATGTCAGTCCGCGGATAAAGGATATTTTGGGTTACGAGCCTGAAGAAATTACCGGAAGGAAAATCGCGGACTTCTTTCCTGAAAATGAATCTGATGAGATGTACAGGAAGTTCCTGGCCATGATTGGCGAGCAAAAACCTGTTGAAGGACTGATCCTGAATGTAAGGGCCAGGAACGGGCAGATCGTGAGCCTGGAAACCAATTGCACGCCGGTATACGACAGTTCCGGAAGGTTCGCCGGCTACCAGGGTATCGACCGGGACATCACCCGACGCAAAAAGACCGAAAGAGAAAAGGAAGATACCGAATCGAGGCTTAAGGAGGTGTATAAAAGAGCCCGGATCGGTTTTTGGGATGTTGATCTTTTAACGGGACGGGTTCACTTTTCCGATGAGCTTACCGCCATGCTGGGGTACGAAGTTTCGGACATCCCGGATTTCAGGTACGCCATCAACGAAATAATCCATCCCGGCGACAGGGAGGCCATCGCATCATATTACAACAAGCTCCTGCATCATGGTGAAAGCCTGAGCTTCGACTTCAGGATACTGAAAAAGGACGGCTCGGTACTTTATATGCATTGCAATGCCAATCCCGGCATGAATCCTGAGGGAGAGGTCACACAGGTGTGGGGCACAGTCCAGGACATCACCCGGCACAAAATGATGGAATCGGCCCTGAAGGAAAGCGAGGAACGTTTCCGGCTGCTGTCGGATGTGTCTTTTGAGGGTATCGTGATCCAGCGCAGGGGAATCGTGATGGATATCAACAAGAGCTTTGAAAAGCTTACCGGGTATACGGCCCGGGAGTCGGTGGGCAAAAACCTTTTCAGGGTGCTTGTATCGGAGGACGACTACAACCGGGCGCGCGATTTGCTGCAAAAGGATCAGACTAAACCTTATGTGGTGGAGATCATCCGGAAGAACGGCACCAGGTTCTGGGCGGAAATCGAAGGGCGAAGCATCATGTATAAGGGCCAGGAAATCAGGATCGCCGCCATCAGGGATATTTCGGAAAAGGTGCAAATGGAAAAAGCGCTCAGCAGCAGCGAGGAAAAATACCGGCATGTGATCAACAACACCCTCGAAGGTATTTTTGTGATCCAGGACCAGTATTTTGTGTATGCCAACCCGGCTGTGGAAATGGTTTCCGGATACAACTGGCAGTATATTAAAAAGATACGCTTCGACGAATTCGTATATGAACCCGACAGGGAAATGGTGATCAGAAATTACCAGAACAGGATGAAGGGCATGAATATTCCTTCCTACGATCTGCGTATCATCGATAAAAACCGCGAGCCGCGCTGGATGCACCTGAATGCCACCAGGATAAACTGGGAGGGCGGGGATGCGGTGCTGTGCTTTATTACTGATATCCACGACAGGAAAATGGCCGAAATTGCCTTGCAGGCGCACGGCGAACGCTACAAGTCGATCCTGCATACGGCCATGGACGGGCTGATTCTGGCCGATCAGTCGGGCAAAATTGTTGAGGTGAGCGATGCTTACATGGAAATGAGCGGGTTTAACAAGGAAGAACTTCTGAAAATGAAGATCCGTGATCTCGACGCCGGCAAATCTGGTGATGATGCTCAAGAGCATCCACACGGCATGATCCGCAAAGGGAGCAACCGTTTCGAAAGCCTTCACCGCCGTAAAGACGGATCGGTTTTCCCGGTGGATGTAAGCGTGTCATTCAGGCAAAAGGAACACGAGTACAGCGTATTTTTTGTCCGGGACATTACCCGGCAGAAGAAAGCCTCGGAGGCATTGAAGGAAGCCCTGCGCAAAGCTGAGGAATCCGACAGGCTCAAATCTGCATTTCTGGCCAACATGAGCCACGAGATCCGCACACCCATGAACGGCATCATGGGATTTGCCGATTTGTTGAAAGAACCCAACCTTTCCGGAGACGAAAAGGACAGGTACCTGGGTATGATCGAAAAAAGCGGCGAGCGCATGCTCAACATCATCAACGACCTGATCAACATCTCCAAGATCGAGGCCGGACAAATGGAGATCAGCATGGCGGAAACCTGCATCAACGAAATCCTGGAGTACCTCGATGCGTTTTTTAAGCCCGAGGTGGAGCGAAAAGGGATGAAACTCGCGGTGATCAGTCCGCTGCCCGACCGCGAGGCTGTGGCGGTTACCGACAACGAAAAGCTTTATGCCGTCCTGGCCAACCTTATCAAGAATGCCATAAAATATACCGAAACCGGAACCATCACTGTAGGTTATTACAACAGGAACCAGTCGCTTGAGTTTTTCGTGAAAGACACCGGCATCGGCATTCCGGCGGATCAGCAGGAGATGATCTTCAACCGCTTTGCACAGGTCAGCATGAATTCCGGCAGATCTTACGAAGGTGCCGGACTGGGGCTGAGTATTGCCAAAGCTTATGTGGAAATGCTCGGCGGAAAAATCTGGCTTAAATCTGCTGAAGGTGCAGGAAGCACCTTTTATTTCACCATCCCGCTGAACAGCACGCATGTGCACGATACCCACGGGCAAAAGCCGGCCGACCAGTCGCCCCGGCCCGAAAAACTCAACAACCTCAATATTTTGATTGCCGAAGATGATGAAACTGCGGGGCTGTTTTTTTCAGGATTGTTCAAGTCCGGCAACAACACCGTGATTCAGGCACGTACCGGCGCTGAAGCCGTGCGGATGGCCCTGGAGCACAAAAACCTGGACCTGATCCTCATGGACATCAAAATGCCGGAAATGAACGGATATGAAGCCACACAGGAGATAAGGAAATTCAATACGGAGGTAGTCATCATCGCACAAACGGCATTTGCACAGTCGGGCGACCGCGAAAAAGCACTGGCGGCAGGCTGCAACGATTACATTGCCAAGCCCATCAAAAGAAAAATATTGTTCGAAATGATAAGCCAGCACATGCCTGCCATTACATGTTGAAGCCGCAATTTGCCGGTCAGCAATTCCCCGTTGCAGATTTGCCGCCCGACGATGCCCTGCGGGTGCACAGCTTTTCCTATTTTTGCTGTCGCAACCGCTGCAAAGCGTGATGTGCTCAGTACCTCACCCTGGCAGCTAAACCGGCAGAAAATATGAAGATCGTATCATGGAACGTTAACGGCATCAGGGCGGTGCTGAAGAAGGACTTTTACCGGTCGGTAAAGGAAATGGATGCAGACATTTTGTGCCTCCAGGAAACCAAAATCCACGTGCCGCTGGATATTCCGGGGCTGCCGCAATACCGCAGCTACTGGAATGGCGCCCAAAGGAAAGGCTATTCGGGCACTGCCATTTTTACCAAAACCGAGCCGCTCAAGGTAACCCGCGGGATCGGCATCGAGGCCCACGATGGTGAAGGAAGGGTGATTACAGCCGAGTACGGCGATTTTTACCTGGTGAACGCGTATATCCCCAATTCGGGCAGGGGACTGGTGCGGCTGCCCTACCGCGAAGAATGGGACCGCGATTTCCTGGATTACCTTCACAGCCTCCAAAAACGCAAGCCGTTAATCCTTTGCGGCGACATGAATGTGGCACACCGGGAAATCGATCTGAAAAATCCCAAATCCAATTACGACAAAACCGCAGGATATACTCAGCGCGAAATCGATGGCATGAACAAGCTGCAGGAGGTGTTTGTAGATACTTTCAGGGCGCTCTATCCCGACGAGATGAAATACACCTGGTGGTCGTATATGTTTTCGGCGCGCGAAAAAAACATCGGCTGGAGAATCGATTATTTCCTGATTTCCCAATCCCTCAGGGATAAACTCCAGGATGCCTTCATCCTAAACGAAATCGCAGGCAGCGACCATTGTCCTGTGGGTGTCGAGATGAAGCTCTGAGCACTATCATGCCATGGCTGAGCAGCGGCGAGCTACCCTGCGATAACGCGATAATGTGACAAGGCGACAAGGCGATAATGTGACACTGTGACAATGCGATAATGTGATAATGCGCTAATGCGACAAGGCGACAAGGCGACAAGGTGACAAGGTGACAAGGTGAAAGTTGTCATGGTTTTGAGGTTGTGAGGGTTGTCATGGTTGTCATAGTTGTCATAGTTGTGATTGTTGTGAATGGTTGTCGTGGTTGTCATAGTTGTGATTGTTGTGAATGGTTGTGAATGGTTGTGAATGGTTGTGATGGTTCCTTCACCCCGTGAATTCAGCCCGTTATTTCAAGCTCAGCCAGCAACGTTTTGCCGGCTAACCTTTCCGATTCATGCGGGTTCACGGGGCGAATTTCAGAGATCGAATAACTTTTTCTCCTTCCACCACAGATAGCACAGATGGCCACAGATTTGGGGCATGGTTGTGAATGGTTGTCATAGTTGTCATAGTTGTGATTGTTGTGGAGTTTTGAATTTCAGCTTTTGATATTTGAA